>JACPQR010000012.1 GCA_016190375.1 Deltaproteobacteria bacterium | reverse complement strand
GCCTGTTGCTTCGTCCTACCGGCGATGCTGGTGGAGATCAACAAACCGGCTCGCCGCTGGGGTTGGCCATGCCGAACCCGGGTCCGTGCAACGCACCCGGGTCGGGGGCGGCAATGGCCATCCCGCCGCCCCGGGGCTAGACTCCGAGTCATGGACCCCGGCAGCGCAGGACGCACGGACGACGCCAGGGCGATGACGCTCGCCGACTGGGCGGCGTTGGACGAGGACGAGCCAGGGGAGATCGTCGACGGCCGTCTCGTGGAGGAAGAGGTGGCTGACCTGGTGCATGAGGTGGTCGTGGCGTGGCTGATCCGGATCCTCTCGGCGTGGCCCGGATCACGAGGGGGCTTCGTGGCGGCGTCGGGAACGAAGCTGGCCGTGTCCGGGAGACGCGGCCGCAAGCCTGATCTCACGGTATTCCTCCAAGGCGGCAAGGTTCCACCGCGGCGTGGTCTCGTGCGTGTCCCGCCCGACATCGCCGTCGAGGTCGTCTCCCCTACCCCACGCGACGCGCGGCGGGACCGCATCGAGAAGCCCGATGAGTACGCCGCATTCGGGATTCGCTTCTACTGGATCGTCGATCCCGAGCTGCGCAGCCTCGAGGTGCTCGAGCTCGGCCCGGGCGCCCGGTACGTGCGCGCTCTGGCCGCCACCGAGGGGCTGATCGAGAACGTGCCCGGCTGCCCGGGCCTCGCGCTCGACCTCGACGCGATCTGGCGCGAGGCCGATCGCCTCGGTCCCCCGGAAGAGGAGGGCTGACCTCCGCTAGTCGAGAAGCTCCCGCGCCAGCCGCAGCGTCTCCGCGTTCTCGGGCACCCTCCCGAGGAAGCTCGCTCTCAGCGACTCGTCGCGGATTCGGGCCGCCCGCTCGAGCACGCGGGCGCGCGCGATCTCGATCGCCGCGCGTGCGCCATCCTCGTCTCGACTCGCCACCAGCGCCTCGACGTGGACGAGGCGGATCAGCACGTCTCCCTCCTCCATCTGCTGCACGCCCTCGAGCAGCGCCACCGACTCGCGCGTGCACCCGAGCGCCTCGCTCGCGCCGCCCTCTCGCAGGAGGACCCGCGCGAGGATCGCCAGGGAGTACGACCGGGCCGACGGGGCGGCGCCGGCCGCCTCCAGCGAGCCGCGGGCCTCTTGCCTCGCCCGAGCGGCGTCGCCTGCGAGGAGGTGGATCGTCGCCAGGTAAGCGCGCGCTATCGACTCCATCCCGCGGTGCCCCTCCGCGGTGAACGCTGCCGCTGCGGCTTCCTCGATCGCGAGCGCCCCGGCGAGGTCGCCGAGCCGGGCGCGGGTCAGGCCCAGGTTGTGGCGCTGGGTGGCCACGATCGACTTCAGGTCCATCCGCTCTGCCATCGCCAGCGACTCGCGCAGGATGTCCGACGCCTCCTCGAACCGCCCGAGCAGCATTCGAACGTAGCCGGCCGAGCCGCGCGAGACGCAGCCGTTCCTCAGGTCCCCTCCTCGCTCGTGCCACTCCGCCGAGGCTCCGTAGCGGTCGAGGGCGAGCTCGAGGTCGCCCTCGAAGAGCGCCGTGTTGGCGATCGCGCGATAGACGGTCCCGGTCACGATCGGCTCGCGCTCGAGCACCTCGGCGGCAGTCCGTCGGGCTCCTTCCAGCAACGTGCGGACGAGGTCGAACCTCGCAGAGTTGGACAGGGCCCACAGCGCGCGACCGAGCGCATCCACCCGCGCGGCGACGCTCGATCCGTCGAACCGTGCCTCGAGGATCCGCCTCGCGTGGCGCTCGAGGTCGTCGGTCCTCTCGTGCACTCCGCACGCGATCAGGAGGAGACCGTACGCCGTGTACCAGTCGGGCCCACCCTCCTCGACGAGCGCCGTCGCCTCCTCTGCGCGACGCTCGAGGCCCTCCCATTCGCCACGCCACCGGCGCGCGCCGAGCTGCAGCACGCGCAGGCGCCCCAGCTCCGGACCCGTCGCGCCGCACTCGATGGCCCGCTGGGCGCGGTCGATCGCGGGCGTCCAGTCGCAGCCCTCGAGGGCCTGGTCCGCCGCACGGTGAAACCAGTCCAGCGCGCGTTCCCGGGCCCCGCCGCTCTCGTGGTGCTCGGCCAGGGCCAGCGCGTCGACCTCGCCCGCCCCCTCGAGCCAATCGGCGGCGAGCCGGTGACCCCGCACCCGATCGGCGTCGGTCAAGGTCTCGTACGCCGCGTCGCGGATGATGGCGTGCCGGAACGAGTACTCAACCTCGGACTGCAAGCGGCTCTCCGGCCGGCGGGCCATGACCTCCTCGCGCTCGAGGTGTCGAAGCGACGCATCGAGCTCCCGGCTCCCCGGGTCGACGCCCAGGAGCGCCACGAGCCCGCCGCGCCAGAACCTCCCGCCGAACACGCTGCCGGCGCGCAGTATCCTGCGCTCCTCGTCGGGCAGCCGCTCGAGGCGCGCCTGGACCATGGCGACTATCGACTGGGGCGGCTCGTCCTCGCGCCCGGCCGCCACCGCGCGGATCAGCTCTTCCAGGAAGAAGGGGTTGCCCGCCGCTCGCTCCAGGATCGTCGCGACGGTGGTGTCGCTCACGCTCCCGAGGACGTCGCGCACGAGGCGCTCGCCCGCGCGGCCGGTGAGCTCGGCCAGACGCACCTCGAGGACGCCACGGTCGCCCCACAGTCTGGGAAACAGGTCGTGCACCTCGGGCCGCGCCAGTGCCAGGACGAGCACCGAGCGGTTGCCGAGGCCCCTCAGCACGCCGTCGACGAGCCGCACCGAGGCGAGGTCGCCCCAGTGCAGGTCCTCGAACAGAAGGACGAGTGGCGCTGGCCGCGACGCGATGAGCTCGATCCAGGCGCGCTGGATCTGGTCGGCCATCAGGATCGGGTCGCGCCTCGCGGCGCGCAGCTCGACGCGGTCGGCGTCGTCGAAGGGCGCTCCGGTGACCTCGCCCAGGAACTCGGCAACGCGAGTGGGCGAGCGTGTCCGGTTCGCCAGCTCGAGGAGCTTCTCCTGACGTGCCGCGAGCGGCTCTCCGTCTCGCGCGCCCGCGGCGCGCCGGAGGGCCTTCGCGACCATGCCAAACGGAGAGCCGGCGCTGGTGGGATCGCCCCAGGCCTCCCACACCTCGAGCTCTGCGGTCCGCGCGCGGGCGCGGCTCATGACCTCGTGGCGCAGCCGCGACTTGCCCATTCCCGCCGGAGCCGTGACCAGCACCGCTCGACAGACCAGCTCCGAGAGGCACTCGTCGAGCATGGACTCGATCATCGCGAGCTCTCGATCCCGCCCGACGAACGGCGTCGTCTTCCCGAGGAGCGTCCGAGGCACCTCGGCGGTGTCGCGCTCTCGGACCAGGAGCGCGGGCGAGCTCCTCCAGTCGACCTCGAACCGTCCATCGAGGAGGCCGGCGGTGACGTCGTCGAGGAACACGCCCGGCGCCGCGCCGTCCCCGCCGCACAGGAGGTCGGCTGCACGGTCGATGGTCTCGCCTGCTGGCCCCCGCCCCTCGATCTCGGCGCCGCCCGTCGCCAGCGCGAGCGGGACCGCGCCGAGCGCCGAACGGAGCGCGAGGGCCGCGCGGGCGCCACGCGCGGCGAGATCGGTCGCGCTTCCCGGGCCGGTCACGACCGCGAGGACGGTTCCGTCGCCCAGTCGGTCGAGCCGCGCGCCGAGCTGCCTGACGACGTCGTCGAGGTCCGGGGACGCCTCGCGCGTGGCGGGGGCCTGCACGTCCGCCGTCTGCGCGCGCCGGTCGACGGTCGGCAAGGCCGCCGTGGGTCGCCCGGCCCGCGCCATCGCGATGCTGACGAGGCGGCGCTCGCCGGTCGTGAGCGCCTCGGCGGTGAGCTCGCGCCCGCCGCCGGCCACGAGCACGACGCGTGCCGCCTCGAGATCCTCCCCGAGCAGCGCCTCGATGGCCGGAGCGACCGCCGAGCCGTCCGCGGGGCGCCCGGCCGGATCCTTCGAGAGCATCCGCGCAACCAGCTCGTCGAGCGCCGCGGGTATCATGGGCGCCACGGCCGAGATCCTGCCCACGTCTTCGAACAGGACCTTCGCCAGCACCGCCATCGGGCTCGCTCCGGAGTAGGCCGGGCGCCCGGTGAGGCACAGGTACAGGACGCACCCCAGCGCGAACACGTCGGTGCGCGCATCGAGCAGCGAATCCCCGCGGGCCTGCTCGGGCGACATGTAGCCGGGCGTTCCGATCTGGGTCCCACTGGCCGTCATGGTCGGCCAGAGCTCGCGGACGCGGGCGATCCCGAAGTCGAGGACCTTGACCTCCTCGACCGAGCCGCCCACGAGGAAGAGGTTCGCCGGCTTGACGTCTCGATGCACGACGCCTCTCGCGTGGGCGTGTCCGAGCGCCCTCGCCGCACGAGCCGCGAGCTTCAGCGAGCCCTGCAAGGGCAGAGACGACCGCTCGAGGAGCGCCGAGAGCGTCTCGCCCTCCAGCCACTCCATCGCGATCCAGGCGGACCCGTCGGCGTTGGAGCCGCTCGCGACGTACCGGACGATCCCGGGATGGTCGAGCTCCGCCAGGACGCGCGCCTCGCGCTCGAAGCGCTCGAGCGCCGCGGGGTGCGCCCAGCTCAGGAGCTTGACCGCCACCGGCCCGCTCGACCGCACGTCGATCGCGCGCCAGACGGTCCCCATGCCGCCGGATCCGGCTTCGCGCTCGAGGGCGAAACGGCCGGCGATGACGTCTCCGCGTCCGGGCACTTCGGGGATCCTGCCACAGCGCAGGCACCGGCGGTGCGCTAACCTCGCGGGCGATGTCGGACCCGGACACGCCGCAGCTTCCTGTCGCTCCCTGCCTCGCCCCGGGACCTGGCGAGGATCTCTGCCGGCTGTCGGGCGACTGGCGCATCTTCCAGCTCCTCCGCGGGCACCGGTGGTCGCTCGACGACCTCGTGACCGCGTGGGTCGCGGCGAGCTCTCTCCCCGATCCCCGCAGGGTGCTGGATCTCGGCACGGGTATCGGGTCCGTCCTCCTCCTGCTCGCGTGGCGCTTCGCCCCCGCACGCTGCGTCGGTCTCGAGGCCCAGGAGGTGAGCGTCGGGCTGGCCAGACGATCGATCCTCTACAACCTCGGGCCGGACCAGGACCGCTGCAGCGTGGCGATCGGTGACCTGCGCGACCCAGGCGCGCTCGGCGGTGCCGACCCCTTCGACCTCATCAGCGCCACGCCCCCGTATCTCTCCGTGGGCGCCGCCGTTGAGTCAGCGAAGCCGCAGTGCGGCCCCTGCCGGATCGAGCACCGCGGCGGTCTCGAGGACTACGTCGCGGCCGCCGAACGCTGGCTCGCGCCTGGCGGCCGCTTCGTCACCTGCGCGGCCGCGCGCCAGGCCTCGAGGCTCCGCGACGCGGCCGCGGCCGCCGGCCTCGACGTGCTCTCGTGGCTCGAGGTCGTCGGCCGCGAAGGCAAACAACCGCTCCTGGCGGTATTCACGCTGGCTCGCGGCGGCTGCTGGTGGCCCGACGCGCCGTCGAGGCTCATCGTGCGCGATATCCGCGGGCAGTGGACCGATGCGTTCCTCGGCGTGCGCCGCGCGATGGGGCTCGACGCGCCAGGCCGCTGACAGCAGCCATTGTCGAAACCATCTTCGAGCGTGAAGTAGCGGCGGCAGCGCAGGGCGCGGGAGGGGACCGGTTGAGCCTGGCTCGAAGAAGCGGAAAGGTGCTACTCGCCGCGGCCGGCCTCGCGATCCTGCTGGGAACGCTCGACGCCCTCGTGGACAGCTACCTCCTCGGGATGGGCCACCCTGGCGAGACGTTCTTCCATCCCGGACCCTACGAGATCTGGACGCGCTCGTTGGTCGCGGTGATGACCTTCGTCTTCGTCCTCCTCGTCGGCCGCGCCTGGCGCGCGGAGCGGGACCTCCGGATCTTCTCGCGCGCCGTGTGGGAAGCGCCCGACGCCGTGCGCATCACCGATCGGGCCGGAAACATCCTGTACTCGAACAAGGCGGTCGAGTCCCTGCTCGGCGCCCCACCCGAGGAGTGGGTCGGAAGGAGCGTGGTCGAGACGACGGCCGATCCCGGGAAGGCGACCGAGATCCTGGGCGCTCTGGCAGAATCGGGTCGCTGGGCCGGCGAGGTCGAGGTCAAGCACAAGGACGGCAGGAGGATCCCGGTCTGGCTGGCGGCGTCGAGGGTCGCCGGAGCTCGCGGGGCTCCGCCGGTGCTCATCGGGATCCTCCGCGACATGACGGAGCGGAGAAGAGCCGAACGCGCGCTGCGAGCGAGCGAGGAGCGCTTCAGGCAGGTGTTCGAGCAGAGCCCCATCGGCATGACGATCACCGATCCTCGAGGCAGGCTCGCGCAGGTGAACGACGCCTGCTGTCGCATTCTCGGGTTCGATGCCAAGGAGGTCGTCGGGCGCACCTGCGAGCCCGGGAGTGGCGACGAGGTCCCCTCCTGCATCTGCGTGCCGCCCGACGGCCAGGTCGACGAGCGGCGGCGGTTCGTTCGCAAGGACGGGACCGAGATCTGGGTGCACGTGCGGGGATCGGCCATGCACGACGACGAGGGCCGCCCCCTCTTCGGTCTCGCGATGATCACCGACGTGACCGACGAGGTCCATGTCTCGCAGGCCCTCCTCGCCGCGAAGGACGCCGCGGAGGCCGCGGAGCGCACGAAGGGCGAGCTCCTCGACATCGCGTCGCACGAGCTGCGGTCGCCCCTGAACGTCCTCGGCCTCGCGGTGCAGCTCGCCCAGAACCGCCTCTCGCATGGACAGCCGGTGGGCCAGGAGCTCCTCGAGAAGCTGGAGCGCCAGACCCGGCGGCTGGCCGAGATGGTCTCGGACCTGCTCGACGCCTCGCGCCTCGATCGAGGTCAGCTCGCCATGCATCCCGTTCCGATCGACATGCGGGAGCTCGTCGAGGCCACCGTCGAGGATTTCCGGTCTCAGGCACCCGACCGGCACGTCTCGGTCGAGCTCCCGGCGGATCCGGTGCCGATCGAGGCGGATCCAGGCCGGATCCAGCAGATCGTGACGAACTTCCTCGACAACGCCCGCAAGTACACGCCGCCTGCCTCGCCCGTGGAGGTTCGGCTCTCGCGCGAGAACGGCTCCGCCACGCTGGAGGTGACCGACCATGGTCCCGGCATCGGCGAGGCCGATCAGGAGCGTCTGTTCGCGCGGTTCTTCCGCTCCGCCTCGGAGTCGACCCGGCTCCAGCCGGGCCTCGGCCTGGGACTCTACATCTGCAAGGTCATCGCCGAGGCGCACCACGGCACGATCGGCGTGAGAAGCGTTCCGGGCAGCGGCGCGACCTTCTTCGTGACCTTGCCCGAGGTCACGGCGCCAGCACGACCTTGGGAGCCAGGCCCAGGCGTCGCGCGCGACGAGCGAACCTCCGGTCATCGAACGTGATCAGCCTCGTAGCACCGGCTTACCCGGTAAGCCACTGGAGCTTCAGAAGCTCGCCCGCGCGCCGCACAGGCCCGTCGTGATGCCGTCCTCGCTCGTGGTCTCGACGTCACTGTCCGCGGCGCCGCGGAAGGTCGCGGTGTACGAGGTGTGCTCGAGGAGCGCGAAGTACCCGAAGTGGCCCGAGACCGTCCCCTCGAGCCCGCCTTCGACCTGGAAGCCGCTCGCGCTGCCGGACTGGCCGTAGCGCGCCGCCGCCTCGCCCAGCCCGATTAGGAAGTACATCGTCGCGCCGAACCGGACCCGGAGCTTCTCGCCCAAGACCGGGATGCGCGCGAGCACGGCGAAGGCGATGCTCTCGTAGACGATACCGGCCAGGGTCTCGTTCGGCTCCAGCTCGAAGCGCGCGAGGTCGTAGCCGAGCCTGGGCTCCAGCACGACTCCGCCGGGGAGCCGGAAATCGTACAGGCCCATGACGGCGAGGTGATCGGCCGCAGCGGCGAGGGCCTTTCCGTCGAGCGATGCCTCCATCCGCAGCGCGCGATCGTAGGTGCCCTCGACGCCCAGGCCGGTCGGGCCCTTGCCGAGACGGGCGAGAGGAGTGAGCCTGAGCGTGCCGATGGCGCTGGCGAAGGGCGTCAGCCCGAAGCGGACCGTCGAGCCGCCCGTGTCGTCGAGGACCTGCGATCTCGTCGTCGCCGACAGCCCGGCTTCGATCTCGAAGATGGCCGGCGGCAACGGCCGGGGCGCCCGCTCCTCGGTTCGCCCGCGGCGGCGGCGGTCCTCGCGAGCGCTCCGCCGCGCCCGCACATCGGCCGCGCGCCGCGCCGTCTCGTCCTCTTCGCGGCGCTCCTCGGCCTCCTGGCGGTCGAGCTCCGCCTCGAGGCGCAGCGCCGCGTCACCCTCCTCGGGTGCCCCTTGGGCGCCCGTTTCCACCGGCTCGGCGGCGCGCTCGTTTCGTGGCGCCTCGCGCTCCTGTTCCTCGCGTAGCTCCGCCTCGCGGCGCGCACGGTACTGGGCCTGTTCGCGGCGGATCATGTCCTCCTCTCGCAGGCGCCGCTCGGCGTCCTCCCGCTGGCGTCGCTCCGCATCGAGACGAGCTCGCTCCTCCGCTTCGCGCCTGGCCCTCGCCTCCGCCTCGGCGAGCTCGCGACGGCTCGCGTCCTCCTCGGCTCGGCGCCTGGCCTCCTCGACCCTGCGACGTTCCTCCTCCTCGCGAAGCCGCCGAGCCTCCGCGGCCCGCCTGGTCCTCTCGCGCTCGCAGCTCACGATGAACTGGTTCTTGCGACGGACCCACGCGCCGTGCGTCGGAAACCCCTCGGGAGGCTCTTCCTCCTCGAAGATGCACGAGATCGGCGCGACGGCGGGCGCCGCGGGTGAGTCGCTGCGCGGCGCGGCTGGCAGGACCAAGGTGCGCACGATCTCACCCGGCGGCCGAGTCGGCGTGAGGGCCGGCGGTGTCGTCGCGCGGGGCTCGTCGACCGTCGGCTCGGGCGCCGGCGGTCGAGCCTCGGAGGACCGCGGCGGCCGTCGCCTTCGCGCCTGCGGCCGCGACCGAGGTGCGGCGGCCTTCGTAGGGGCGCGAGCCGGGCGAGCAGTCGGCAGGACCACCTCGTCGTCGGCCGGCAGCGCCTGCGCCTCCGCCCGCCCGACGTCCAGGAAGGACGCCCCGACGAAGAACACGGCCGACAGAAGGAGACGAGCCTGCATCATCTAGAACCTCAGTCTCGCCCCGACACGGAAGCCGTGGAAGGGGGGCACGATGCGACAAGCGCCGTCGAGGCAGCGCAGCCCGCCCGCCGTGCTCCCGATGACCGCAAATGCCTCGTGGGGACCGAAGGGCACCTTGCCGTCCAGCGAGAAGAAGTGACGTCGAGGGACGACTTGATCGTCCTGGTCCCAGTCCTTGAACTCGTCCGTGTACTCGTACCTGCCGCCGACCGAGATGCCGTGAGGCGACCGCACGGAGAGCCCCACCGCGCCGATCGTCGCCTGATCGCCCACGTACAGGCGCTCGCGCCACTCTCCGACGCCGGCCGCAGACCAGCCCCTGTAGATGGGGATCTCGGCGCGTGCGTCGGCATGACGGGCGTAGGCGTGCTGGTTGCCGCTCTCCACCTCGACGTTCCCGCTCACCCCGCCTCCAGCCGACATGTCCACTCCGGATCGCAGGTTGAGGCGGAGCTCGCCGTAGACGTGCTGGCCCTCGAGCCCGCGGCTGAAGTACCCGTTCTCCCCGGCCCTCGGCTCATCGCCACGGGCGTGGAAGTAGAACTGCTTCACGTAGGCCACGTCGACCGTCACCTCGCGCGAGACGCGCAAGGTGAGCGTGCCGCGCCCGCCGAGCGTGTTCTCGTCGGCCGGAAGGAGCTCTCCCATGCGCTCGAGCGTCGGCGGGGCGTTGTAGCGCAAGACCGGCGCCATCGGCCATCCGCCAGCCGGGGGGACCGCTCCTTCCGGAGGGATGAAGGTAGGCGCGATCGTCGTGAACTTGAATCGGTTGTAGTCCTTGCCCTCGAGCATGATGGTGACGGGGCCCACCGTGTAGTCCGCCGCGAGGTAGATCGCCGTCCCCGGCTGCGGGCGCGCGTCGACGGTCAGCGTCGAGTAGGCCGCTTCCGCGTACAGGCCCAGGCCGGCGCCTGGCGGATCGAGCTCCGCAGCGAAGCCGGCGATCTGCTCCCCCGCGGAGCTCGATCCCTCGGGGGGCTCGAGCGTCGCGGCGGCGTAGCTCAGGGAGAAGGTGGTCCGGGCCGAGGGATGGACCTCGACGCGGGCGCCGCCGATCGCGTCCTCGCGCTCTTCGAGCACGAGCTCGGTCGCGGGATCGAGCGGCGGGAGGTGAACCAGACCGCCGAGCGCCGTGAGCTTCGTCGGCCCGGCATCGAGATCGACGCGTCCCCCGCGCAGCGACATCGGCGAGCCGCCACCGTGGCAGCCGCCGCCGCCCGACGTGAAGTCGAGCACCAGCCCCCGACCGAAGCGCGGTCGATGGTCGCCGGCGAGCACCCTCAGGCTCGAGGTCACGGGACCCGCCAGCGACGCCTCCTCCAGGTCGACCACGTCCTCGCGGGCCGGATCGTCGCGCGCGGTGAGGCGGCCGAAGCCGGTGCCGACGGTGGTGAGCATCCAGTCGGCGCTCGTCAGGCGGAGGTCCATGCGGCCGATGGCCTCGATCCCGCGCCGCGGCTCGTTGCCCTCGTAGGCGTCGCGGTCGTCGTGGCTCTCGAGCCACGTCGCCGATTGGAAGGATGCGTGAGCCGGGGCCTGGACGAAAGGGAGCTCGTCCGCGCCGGCCGGGCGCGCGAGCATGACCGCCATGGCGGTGACGACGCTACCTGCCCGCCAGGATGTCATCTATGGTTGGCGCGAGGTCTCCTTCGTTCCAGAACTGTCCCCACCGGATGCGCACCCTCCTGTCCACGTCCAGGAGCAGCAGCATGTAGTGATCACCGTCGTAGGACGCAGCGGTCGTCGCCTCGCCACTGTAGATGTCCCCGACCTCGCGCAGTACGACGGTGTCACTCAGACCGGCCTCGGCCCTCCAATCGCTGCAATCGGCGTCGGAGGGTGGGCCCCAGTAGGCGTTGTGATCGAGCACGTTGAGGACGACCACCCCGTCGGCCCCGTACTCGTTTGCGATGCTGTTCTCGAGCCACCTGGCCCGCTCCACGCAGGTACCTCAGCCAGGTGAGTTGAAGTGAAGGACGATCGCGGGCGAGTCGCAGTAGTCTGCGAGCGTCTTCTCCGCTCCGCCGCCGCACTCGGGCAGCGCCCGGGGGAAGTCGGCGAGCTGGTCGCCCTCGAAGGGCCCGTACGGACCGTCCGGCCAGTCGCAGGCATCGGGGGCATCCGCGTCGCCATCGGAGTCGGCGTCCGAATCCGTGTCCGAATCCGAGTCCGCGTCCGTGTCCGTGTCGGAGTCCGTGTCGGTGTCGGAATCGGAGTCCGAGTCGGCATCCGCGTCCGCGTCCGCGCCGATGTCGATGTCTGAGTCCCCGTCGCCCCCGACCCCGTCGGGATCCTCGCCGGGCCTGCCCGGCCGCTCCGGGTCGCCGGGAGCGCCGCCCTCGACGAGGATGGTCCCCCGCCCGTCCAGGCACCCGAGGCCCAGGACCGCGAGAGAAAATGCGACCGCCATTCGCCTCATTCGGCTGGGGGCGAGAGCAACCCCCGTACCGGACACCCGTAACCCGGTATGTCACGTGGTTTTCGTCGATCGGTCGGTCGGCCAGAGCCGCTACGGCTCTGCAGGAGATCGGTGGTGGCTCTCCGAGTAGTCGGTTCGCGTGGCACCCGGCAGGGCGGCGGGGACGGGCCGACACGTTCACTCGGCGATGTTCACGCCGATGGCAGCGAACCTCGCCACGAATGACCACCCCGGCTCGGGCGGCTCACCGGCGGAGCTGTCTCGCTACGCGCATATGCAGTTCCCGTCGGCACAGGCGCAACCTGGTCCACACGCAGTATCGCAGTCGCCACAGTGCGCCTCGTCCGACCGGATGTCGACGCAGATCTCCGCCTCCCCGTAGCAGGGGACGAGCAGGTCGTTCGGGCAGAAGCAGAAGGAAGCCGAGCAGTCCCCGGAGCAACGGAAGCCGCAGCCCAGTCTCCCTCGTCGAGGGCGATCTGCAGCGCCCCCCCGGCGTCGGTGTAGGCGACGGCCGGAGAGCCGCGCACTGACAGCGAGGTCTCGGTCTCCGTGCCCACGGAGTCGTCGATCTCGACGGGGGCCGCCCATTGCCCAACGGCCGGACGATTCGCGTACATGACCGACCTCGAGTCGCTCGTCCTGGACAGGTAGCTGACGTGCGCGCCGTCTTCCGGGTCGAACGCGATCGAGGCGTTCGTGGCCGTGGCGCCGACGGTGGCGTCTATCGGGACGACGGTCCAGCGGGGCTCGTCGATCGCGCCAGGGTGAACCTCGGGATCTTCGTCGTCGCAGTCCCCTCCGACTCGCCACCCGTCGCCGTCGGCATCGACCCCGTCCACGCCGTCGCAGTTCGAATCCTGCCCGTCGCCCGGAGGGTCCGAGGCGCCCGGATGGTAGGCTGCAATGCCCTCCCAGCAATCCTCGGGCTCGAGCCAGCCGTCGCAATCGAGGTCCTCGGGAAGGCAGTCCGCATCCGAGTCCGAGTCCGCGTCCGTGTCGGAGTCGGCGTCGCCGTCAGCGCAGCCGGCACCTTCGCACTCGGTGGGTGCCGCTTCGAAGAAGCCGAGCAGCGAGCAACCGCCCGACGCCAGCGCCAGGAGGGGGGCGGCCAGCGGCCGCATCATCAGAACGTCGCCCCGACCGAGAATCCAGAGAAGCCCGAGCCGACCGACAGGCCGAAGCGAGGCGTGGTGGCCCGCTCCTCGCTCGACCCCGCGCCAGCTCCGAAGTCCGTCTGCGTGAACAGGATCACCGCGCCGACCGCGGCGGCGAGCGTGACGCCCAGCGCGACGTCGGTCATCAGAACGAGATCCTTGCCCGCCTCCCGATCCTCGACCGTCCGCGGAGAGCTCGACTCGTACTCGTCGTTCTTGACGATCACGAGCGCGCCGAGGACGCCGGTCGCGACGGCGCCCGCCGCTGCGAGGCCGGCCGCGCCCCAGAACCACATCGGTGCGAGCCCGGTGCGATCGACCTCCGGGCCCGGCGGGGGGAACGGATCGGGGTCGGGCCTGTCCGAGCCTCGAGAATCGCCATCCGGCCCGACGGGCGGCGAATCCGGCTCGGGCTGGTGAGCTGCCTCGCTCGCAGGCGCCTGGAGCGTCAGGGTCACCTCCGTGTTCTCCCCGGCGCGAACCGTGACCGCGGCGGTAGCCACGGGAACGCCGGCCAGCCGCGCCTCCACGGCATGCCTGCCGGCCGGCAACATGACCGCCTCCGCGATCGGAGAGCGGCCGAGCGACTCGCCGTCGACGGACACGTCTGCACCCGCGCGGTTCACGACGATCCGCACGCCGCCCATCGCCGCTCGAAGCTCGGTGATCCGCGCCTCCGCCAGGGCACGGCGCTGCGCGGTCGCCTCGGAGCCGAAGTTCGCGAGGAAGCGCTCGTAGATCGCCAGCGCCTCGCGCGGGCGATGGAGGCTCTCCAGGCAACGGCCGGCGTTCAGCATCGCGACCTGCGTGGGCTTCGCCGCGATCGACTCCTGGAAGGCGTCGAGCGCCTGCTGCCAGCGACCTGCGTCCATGTGCTCCACGCCGCGCGCGAATGCCGCGCGCGCGGCCTCGCCATCGCCTGATTGGGCGAAGGCGGCGGGCGCCACGACGAGGACGAGGACGAAAGATAGAGTGCGCATCATCTGTCGAACTCCGAGGTGTCTCTGAAGACGCCGCCGCCGCCCCCGTGGCGGCCGCCTGCCGGTCTGCGGCGCATGGACACGACCACGGTCCGGTCCTGGTCGGGCCGTACCATCTGGGAGAAGGGCGCGTACCCGTCCGCCTCGACTCGCAGCTTCATCAGGACGTCCCGCCGCGCGAGGGGAATCGGAAACTCCGAGATGCGAGCGTCGTCGAGGAATACCCGCGCGTTCGGGGGCAGACCCTCGAGCGCGATCCTCACCGAGTCCGGCGGGGTCGTGGCGCCCGCGCCGCTCGCCGCCGGACCAGCGGCCGCCCCCGCGTGACCAGCGCCCGGAGCGCTCGGCGTCTGGGCGCCCGGCGCGGTCGCCGCCGTGCCGCCGGTTCCCTGCGCGCCCTGCCGGCCCGCTCCCCAGGTCGCTTCCGGAACCGCCGGGACCGGCGGGCTCCAGCGAGCCTCCACCACGGGAGCGTCGCCGCCACTCGAGAGCCATATGCCGCCCACGCCAACCGCAACGACCAGGACCGCTCCGACGGCGACCAGCGCCAGCCGGTTCTTCCCGACCGGCACCTCGGGCGCGTCCTTGGACCAGGACTGAGGAGTGAGGGTGTCCCCGCTCCTGGAGATCGCCGGCGCAGGTGACGCCTGGGCCGCGGCGATCTCGGAGGAGATCGTCGCCGCCGCGGGGAACGCAGCCACCTCGGAGGAGATCGTGGCCCCCGTGGCCGCTTCATTCGGAGCGACTCCCTCACCCGTCGCGATCGTCGGAGCGACGACGTCCACCTGCGGCGGCGTGAATGCCGGACGGGAAGGCGTGCCCCGGCGCGCGATCCCCGGGACGTGCTCGCTGCCCTCCGAGAAAGGCAAGAGCGCCTCGATCATGTCCTCGGCTCGCCGGAATCGGTCCTCGGGCTTCTTCGCGATAGCCCGCAAGATCAGCGCCTCCAGCGTCTCGGGCAGGTCCGCCCTCTTCTCGCGAGGACGCTGCGGCTCGTCCGTGATGACCCGCACCATAAGGGCGTTGTAGTTCGGCGCGTCGAACGGCACGACACCCGTCAGCGCCTCGTACAGGATCACCCCCATCGCGTAGATGTCGACCCGCGCGTCGAGGTCGGAGGAGCCGCGGGCCTGTTCGGGCGCCATGTAGTGCGGCGTTCCGAGCGCGACGCCGGCCCTCGTCATCGCGGTGACACCCATGCTCGACATCTTCGACACGCCGAAGTCGAGGAGCTTCACCAGGGGCCGGTCGTCCAGCGTCCGCTCCAGGAAGATGTTGTCCGGCTTGATGTCGCGGTGGACGATCCCCTTGCGGTGCGCCGCGGCGAGGGCCGACAGCGCCCCGATCGCTACCGCGGCCGCCAGGCTGACGGAGATCGGCCGTTCGCGGGCGAGGAGCTCCCCCAGGCTCTCGCCGTCGAGGAGCTCCATGACCAGGTAGGGCGCCCCGTCCGGCGCGCAGCCGAGGTCGTGGATGTCCACGATCCCCCGGTGGCCCGCCGCCGCCGCGGCCCGCGCCTCCTGCTGGAAGCGCCTGACCGCCTCGCTGCTCTCCGCGAACTCGGCGTGCAGGAACTTCACGGCGAGCCGCTTGCCGATGAGCAGGTGCTCGGCCTCGTAGACGCTCCCCATGCCCCCTGCCCCGAGGAGCCGGACCAGACGGTACTTGCCGTCGAGGACGTCGCCCGTGCGGTCGCGCACGCCGGAACAGTTTACAGGATCTAGTCGCGCCGATACATGGTCACGACGCAGGCGCCGCCGAGGCCGAGGTTGTGCTGCAAGGCGACGTGGGCGCTCGGCACCTGACGGTCCCCGGCCTGGCCCCGGAGCTGCCAGACGAGCTCGGTGCACTGCGCGAGCCCCGTTGCGCCGAGAGGATGCCCCTTGGACAGGAGGCCCCCGGAGGGGTTCGTGACGAACTTGCCGCCGTACGTGTTGTCGCCGTCCCAGATGAACTTCTCGGCCTCGCCCTCCTTGCAGAGACCGAGGGCCTCGTAGGTCAGAAGCTCGTTCGCGGTGAAGCAGTCGTGCAGCTCCACGACCTGAACGTCCTGGGGCCCGAGCCCGGCCTTCTCGTAGACCTTCTTCGCCGCGCCCGCGGCCATGTCGTAGCCGACCATCTTGATCATGCTCTTCGGCTCGAAGCTCGACGGCAGGTCGGTCGTCATCGCCTGGGCCGCGATGTAGACCGGCTTCGCGATCCCGTGCTTCTTGGCGAAGTCGTCGGAGCACAGGACCGCCGCCGCGGCCCCGCAGGTGGGCGGACAGCACTGGTAGCGGGTCAGCGGGTCGTAGACCGGGTCGGAGGCCAGGACCTCGTCGACGGTCAGCGGCTGGTTGAAGATCGCATAGGGATTCTTCGCGGCGTGCTTGCGCGCCTTCTCCGAGATCTTGGCGAAGGTCTCGCGCTTGGTCCCGTGCTTCCACTGGTACTCGCGGCCGGCTCCGCCGAACATCTGCGCTGCCGGCGGCGCCTGGGTGAACCCCTGGACCTCGCTCATCACGAGCGCGTGGCGCTCGACGGGGTTCGTGCGGTCGGTGAACTTCGATCCGAGGGCGCCCTTCTCCATCTTCTCGAACCCGATGGCGATCACGCACTCGCAGAGGCCGCCCTCGACTGCCTGCCGCGCGAGCATGAGCGCGGTCGAGCCCGTCGAGCAGTTGTTGTTGACGTTGAAGACCGGGATGCCCGTCAACCCGAGCTCGTAGACGGCCCGCTGCCCGCAGGTCGAGTCGCCGTACACGTAGCCCGCGTACGCCTGCTCGATCTCGGAGAAGGCCACGCCCGCGTCCTCGAGGGCCGCGCGCCCGGCCGCAGACGCCATCACGTGGTAGTCGTCGCTCGCGCCGGGCTTTGCGAACTTCGTCATCCCGACGCCGATCACGTTCACTCTTCGTCCCATGGCACGCGTCCTTTCAAAGGCCATTCAGGAAGCCCAGCTTGTGAGCGAGGCGGATGTCGCCATCGACGCGGAGCTTGCCGTGCATGAACAGGTCCTTCGCCTTCTGCGGATCCTTGGCCAGGACGGCCAGATCCTCGTCGTCGATCCGGAACGTCGCGGCCGCCTGGGCATCGGTGCCCTCGCGAACCGCGCCGGCCCCCGACCTCAGGTCCACGACCCAGCTCCTGTCGGGCGAGCTGACCGCGAACTGCACGAGCTTGCCCACCTCGGCGGCCAGCTTGGGATTCTTCGCCAGCCGCTCCTCGAGCGCCTTGAAGATCGCAGGGCTCTTCGCCTCCTTCGGAGCCGCGGGAGGCGCAGCGGTTGCCGCCGGCGCCGCGGGCTTCTTGCTCGTCATCGCCTTCGCGACCTCGGCCGGATCGATCTTCTTGAGGAAGTCGAGCTTCTGGGCGGCCATCACGTTGCCCGACAGCTTGAGCTTGCCGCCGAAGTACAGCTTCTGCGGGTCCGCCTGACCCGTGCACATGGCGACGAAGTCGGAGTCGGAGAGGGACAGCGTCACGTCGGGCTTCTCCACCGCGCCGGAGATCACCGTGCCGCCGCCGTTCTTGAGGTCGATCGCCCACGCGCTCTCCGGCTCGCTGAGCTTGAACTGGAACACCGTGCCCACCTTGCCGGCGAGCTCGGGATGCGCCTCGACGTAGCCCTTGATCCCTCCGAAGATCGCCGCGCTCATCGACGCCTGACTCCCGCCGGCCGCGGGCGGCCCGGCGGCCGGCGCGCCGCCCGGGGTGGATCCCGGGATCCGGCCCGCCTTGACAGCGGCCTTCTGGAGCTCGGCCGGGTCGATCTTGGTGAGGAAGTCGAGCTTCTGCGAGGCCATGACGTTGCCGCTGATCTTCAGCTTGCCGCCAAAGTACAGCTTCTGCGGGTTCAGCTTGCCCATGGCCATGCCGACGAAGTCGGCGTCGGCGAGCTCGAGCGTCACGTCCGCCCCGCCCACCGTCCCCTCCGTCACGGCGCCGGCGCCGTTCTTGAGGTCGAGCGCCCATGCGCCGGGCGGCTCGGCGAACTTGAACTGGAAGACCGTCCCCACCTTGCCGACCAGCTCGGGGTGATCGGCGATGTACTGGCGGAGCGTGAGGAAGATGTCTGCCGCGTGGATCTCGCCCGCTGGTGCCGCGGCCGGCGCCGTGGCGGCGGGCTCTGCCGCCTTGGGCCTGGGGATCTCGGAGAACAGCTCGATCGCGGCGTTCGACAGCGCGACCCTGTCTCTCTCCGCGACCTTGCAGCGGAAGACGATCCGCGTGTCGGACTCCTTCCACATCTCCGTCACGATCGTCTCGCCCGGGAAGACGGTGTCGGCGAAGCGCACCTTGATGCTCTTGAACAGACGCGGATCGCCGCCGGCGAAGTTCGCGATGACGTGCCGAGTCGCGTAGCCGAAGGTGCACAGGCCGTGCAGGATGGGCCGCTCGAACCCGAACGCCTTCGCGAAGCCCGGATCCGCGTGGAGCGGGTTCCAGTCGCCGGACAGGCGGTAAAGGAGCGCCTGGCCGGGCGACGTCTTCTCGGTGACGACGGCGTCGGGCGCTCGGTCGGGCGGCACGTTGACCTCCGCCGACGGGCCGCGCTCTCCGCCCCAGCCGCCCGCGCCGCGGACGAACGCGGTCAGCTCGTTGACCGCGAGCTCCTCGCCGGACTCGTCGAGCGTCTTGATCTCGGTGACGACGAGCGCGTGCTTGCCCTTGTCGAAGATGTCCTTGATCCGGGCCTTGTGGGTCAGCTTGGCGCGCGGGGGAAGCGGCTTGCGGATCTCGGTGTACTGCTCGCCGTGCAGGATCCGCTCGAGGCCGTAGTTCAGCCCCGGAGCCTGCTTGCCCTGCTTCGCGAGCGACATGATCGCGTTCAGCGCGGGCACGACGGCGAAGGACCCGAGCGCGTGGAAGCCGTCGCCCCAGTTCTCGTAGACCAGGCCCAGCTCCTTGCCATCGAGCGGGTTCTGGCCCGCGCCGACTCCCAGCGCGTACAGCGCGAGGTCGCGCTCGTCGTAGCTCGACGTGACGGGCGGCAGCTCGAAGCCCAAGGCCTCGTCCACGTCGATGAGCTCGTTGCCGCCGCCCTTGCTCTTGGCGGTCCCGAGGTTCCCGAGGATCGGCTGCATCGAGGCCGTGATGTCGGTCGGGTGCGTGGTCTTCTCGAAGCCGGCGATCGCCGACCACTTCGCCGCCACGGCGTCGGGCGTGACGAGCTTCGACAGCTTGAAACAATGCCCCTCCGAGCGCTCCCAGCGGAGCTTTCCCATGAAGCCCCCGCCGACCTCGTAGAGACCGCCAGTCTCCTCGCAGCTCTCGTGGCACAGGTAGGCCACGAGCGGCGAGACGAACTCGGGCTTGAGCGCGTCGACGAGCTCCTTGGGGAGCACGGTCTCGGTGAGGCGCGATCCGGCGATCGGGGCGATGGTGTTGACGAGGACGTTCTTCTTGCGGCCCTCGATGGCGAGCGTGTTCGACAGACCGAGAAGGCCCAGCTTGGCCATCGAGTAGTTCGCCTGGCCGAAGTTGCCGTAGATGCCCGCCGCCGAGGCGGTGAACACGATCCGCCCGTATCCCGCGTCGCGCAGGTGGTTCCACGCGGCATGCGTGACACGGAAGGAGCCAAGGACGTGGATGCGGTAGATGAGCTCCCAGTCCTCCTGGGTCATCTTCTGGAAGGACGTGTCCCTGAGGATCCCGGCGTTGTTGACGACGATGTCGAGCCGCCCCCAGGTGTCCAGGGCCGTCTGGACGATCTTCGCCCCATCCTCGACGGAGTCGTAGTTGGCGACGGCCTCACCGCCCGCCTTCTTGATCTCCTCGACGACACGGTCGGCGGCCGCGGACGACTTGCCGCCTCCCGTGGCGCTCCCGCCCAGGTCGTTGACGACGACCCTCGCGCCTCGTGAGGCCAGGAGCAGCGCGTGCGAGCGACCGAGGCCGCCTCCCGCGCCCGTGACGATTGCAACCCGCTGATCGAACCGGAGGTCGGACATGGTTGGCACCTCTCACCTTTTCGCGAAAAGCGCGCCGACGCTAGCACGACAGCCCGGCCCGGGCCACCGGGTCGGACCGTTCCGTGTCTCAGTCAGGGGCCTTCCAGCGCAGGATTCCCTTGTGACGCTCGAGTAGAGGGCGAATCCCGCCGCCCGCGAGGTGGAAGTGGCGGTCCGCCGTGAAGGCAGCCGTCATCCGCAGCTCGCGCATCAGTACGAAGGAAGTGCAGTCGGTGAACGAGAGCCGGGGCGACTTGGGGCAGAGGCGCCGGAACGTGCGCAGGGCTTCGGCCCGGCGCTCGGAGGTGACCTCGAGGAGCTTCAGGTCCCCGCCGGCGATCCTGGCCTCGACCAGGTCCGCGAGCTCGAGGGCGACCCTGGAGCCGGCGCCGACGTGAAGACCCGTCAGGGTCTCATCGAGCACGTAGTCGCTCGTCGTGGCCACGTAGCCGCCCTCCTCGAGGGCGCGGTCCCCCTCGGCGCACAGGTCGTGGTGCGGGTCGTCGGCGTTCGCGAGGGCGATGAATGCCCACGTGTCGTAGAAGAACGCCCGCATCGTCAGCGCTTTGCCCGCCGGGCCGACCGTTTCTCCTTCGCACCGTAGATGGCCTCGTCGACCGTGTCGGCGAGGGGCGGGCCGCCATAGAGCCCGTCCCGCAGCCGCTGTCGCGCGGCGGCCGCGCGCTTCTGGAGATCCTCGCGGTCGAGCGAGCCCTGGTAGCGTGTCAGGACGAGCGAGGCTCCCTGGGTGAGGAGATCCGTGACGGTCACTCCCCTCCGCGCCGCCAGGACCTTCAGTCGCTCGCGTAGGGTGTCAGGAAGGTGGAAGGTGGTCTTCGTCGCCTCCATGCCGTCACGCTACGTTCAGGCCCGCGTCACGTCAAGCCGTATCGCTGTATTGCTGGCGAGGATGCCGATCACGAGCCGTTGCCGCGAGCGGCGGCGAGCTGGGGCGCCAGCCGCGTGGTCTCGCCGGCGCGGATCTCCACCTGGAGCGTCCGCGAGACGCCGATCTCGGGGTTGAACAGCCGCACGACGTGCGAGCCAGCCGGAACTCGCAGGGTCACGGGCGTGGACTCGGCCCGTCGCCTTCCATCGACGAACACCTCGGCCCACGGAGTCGAGTTGACGGACAGGATGCCCGTCGGAGCGTCCGCCGGCAGTGAGTCGGGAAGATTCGCCGGAGACCTGAGATCGGAGAGCTTCGCCGCGCCGCCGGCATTCGCGGGTGCTGCCCTCGCGCCCGCGCCCGACGCGTGGGGACGCAGGTCGCGCGGAGCCGGCGGGGGAGTGGGCACGGGGCCCTGGGGCGCCGCAGGCTGAGCGGGGCTCGCTACGGCGGCCGCGGGCGGCGCCTCGACGGGCGCCGGCGCGGCGGGGAGCACCGGAGCGGGCGCGGCGAACGGAACGGGCGTGGGTGCGACCTGCGCGGGATCGCGGAACGCGAGGAGCGACAGTCCCACGATGAGGCCGACCGCGCCGACCGCGGCGACCGCCATGAGCGCCGGCGAACGGCTCGCCCTGATGATCGGGAGCGTCACGCTCCGCTCCTTGGCCGTCCCGGGCTTCTCGGCTTCCGCCGGGGCCGCGGGCCAGATCCGATCCGTGGGCTTGAGCGGCTTGGCCGCCGCGCTCGCCTTGGGCTCGTCGCCCTCCCGCACCGTCGGCCGGATCTCGGCCGGCACCTCGCGCACCGTCTTCTTCGCCTCGAGCAGGATCGGCGGGTCGCGCGGAGTCGTCGGGCCGGTCTGCACCGAAGACCGCGCGGTCACGGGGACCTGAAACTGTCCGGCCATCCGCCCCGCAAGCTTCACGGCCTCGGGCACGCCGGACAGCTCCGTCTCGTCCTCGACCTCGAGCAGGCTGATCGAGGAGTAGGTCGGATCCATCACCGTCTTGCGCGGGTCGACGGGCACGTCCCCCGTGACCGTCTTGTCCTCCTGGTCGGGATCAGTCGGCGCCGAGTCCCGGACCACAGCCAGACCCGCGCCGTCGACGGTTCCGACGACGGTCGGAAGCGCCCGCGCCGGAGCTGGCGCTGCTCGCGCGCGCGGGTCGGCCGCCTTGCCTGCCGGCTGTCTCGGGGCGGCGATCGGCTTGACGGGCATGGGCTTGACCGCCGCGGCCTTGCCGGCGGCCGCCCCTCGAGCCCTGGCGGCCTCGGGGTTGCCGGCGGCCGCGTCCCCTGCGAAGAGGCTCGCGAGAAACGCCCTGAGGTTCGCGCTCGTGACGGTCGGATCGAGCCGCCCCAGGATCTGCGAGAGCGCGACCTGCATCGCGCGGGCGCCGTCGAAGCGATCGCTCGCCTTCTTGGACAGCGCCGTGCACACGACGTCCTCGACCTCGGCGGGCACGTCCGGGCGCATGGAGCGCGGCAGGGCGAAAGCGCCTTCGCGGACCAGCTCGAGCGTGTTCAGCTCGTCGGCTCCCTGGAAGGGCCTGCGGCCCGTCAGCATCTGGTAGAGGACGATCCCGGTCGCCCAGACGTCGGTCCGCGGATCGATGGGCAGGCCTCGCGCCTGCTCGGGCGACATGTACGGGATCTTCCCCTTGAGGGCGACGCCCGTGTGCTGCGTCGTGCGCGAACGGACCTTCGCGATGCCGAAGTCCACGAGACGCACGTCTCCTTCGTACGAGACCAGGACGTTCGACGGAGACACGTCCCGGTGGATGAGGCCCAGGTGCTTTCCGTCCGGTCCGACCTTGTCGTGGGCGTAGGCGAGCCCGCGGCACACCTCGATCGTCACGAAGAGGGCGACCGTGATCGGAATGGCCACATCGGCCTGCTTCGATCGCTCGATGACCTCGCGCAGGTTCTTGCCGGCCACGTGCTCCATCGCGATGTAGTAGGTGCCCTGCGCCTCCCCGAAGTCCAGGACCGGCACGATGTTGCCGTGCTGCAGGAGGATCGAGATCCGCGCCTCGTCGAGGAACATCCGGACGAAGTCCGGATCGAACGCGTAGTGGGGAAGGATCCGCTTGAGCACGCAGGGCTTGTCAATGCCTCCCGCGCCGGGAAGCGTCGCGCGGAAGACCTCCGCCATTCCGCCGAGCCCGATTCGCTCGTGCAAGATGTACTTTCCAAACGGCTCTCCCACGCTCGCTCATCATACACGGGAGGTCGGGGCCCTTGGGAGGTTCGCTCTCTTTGGACACCGAGATCCGCGATATCATCGCCGGGATGACCCGCGCTCTAGCCTTCGTGGTGTCCCTGTCCATCGCGCCATGGGCCGCGGCCGAGCCGGTGGTTCTCGTGGGTGAAGGCGCCGACCTCGCGCCGGCGCTGTCGGCTCGCGGCGTGGAGGTCGTCTTGCCGGGCGAGGCCTCGTCCCGGCTCCAGGCGCTCGCGGCGCGAGGCCGAGGCGAGATCGAGGCCGCCCGAGCCCTCGCCGCCGAGGGACGCCGGGCTTACAGGGACGCCGACTTCTCGGCGGCAGCCGACCGCCTCGCGCGAGCGGCGCAGGCATACCTCGCGACGGGCCTCGGGGGCGTGCCCCTCGCCGAGCTCGCGCAGCTTCACCTCGATGTGGGCCTCTCGTACCTCGCGGCAGGGTCGCGCCACCAGGCTGAGCGCGAGATCGGTCTCGCGCTGCGCCTGGCGCCCGACCTCGCCGTCGATCGGACGACGGTGGGGCCGCCGATCCGCCGCACGGTCGAGCAGATTCGCACGACGCTTCCTCGCACCGGGTCGGGGACGACCACGATCGCCACGACGCCGCAGGGCGCGACCATCCAGATCGACGGGGCCCTGCGCGGCTCGAGCCCCGTGACGCTGTCCGACCTGGCGGAGGGTGCGCACCTCGTCACGGCGACGCTCGCGGGACACGGACGGGCTGCCCGGCGCATCGAGGTCGACGGCCCGCGGCGCGGCCTTCCGCCCCTGCGCCTGACGCTCGTGCCGGCCAGCGACGCCCAGCGCTCGCTCGACGCGCTCGAGGCCGGCGACGCGGAAGAGGCGGCCAGGAGGGCGCGCCAGGCTCTCGGCGTCGCCTCGGTCATCGCGGTGGTCAGGAGCGGCTCGACTCGCACGGCGACCCGCGCGTTCGGTACCCAGACCAGGACCGCGCGAGGCACGGTCGGGTCCGACCTCGTTCGCCAGCTCTACGGCGAGGGCGCCCCGGCGGCCAGCGCCGGCTCCGCGAGCGCGCCGCCCGTCGATCTCGCGGTGCGGGCAGACCCAGGGGCGCCGGCGGACGACGGAGCGGGCGCCGTGCCAGCGACTCCGCCGGCCGCGCGGCCGCGAGAAGGAGGCGGCGGTCTCCCGTGGTGGGCCTGGGCCGGAGGCGCGGTCATCGTTGTGGCGGGAACCGCCACCGCCATCGCGCTCCTCGCCGGCCCAGCCGAGCCTGACGAGCGGATCCTGGTACCGGAGCAATGAGAAGCGCGCCGCTCCTCGCGCTCGTCCTGGCCGGGTGCGGCGTGAAGGATCCGGAGAGGATCGGGTTTCGCGTGCCTGATTGCTCGGGGACCTTGATCCTCCTCGCGTTCGACGACGCGGACGCTTGCTCCAGCGAGGACCCGCGCAACGGCGGCGGCTCCCGCGAGCCCATCGCGGCGGGCGAGTGGCAAGAGGGCGATCCCGCGCCCGACCTCCGGGTCCCGGCGCAGGGCTGGCTCGCGGTCGCGGCGCAGTGCCGGGACGACGACGGAATCGTGCGCTCCTGGGGCTGCGACGACGACCGCGACGGGACCATCGCGATCGACCTCGAGGACGTCTGCTCGGGGTCATGCGGGCCCGCAGGCGGCTGCCCCGACGGCGCGGTCCCGTGGACAGGCGGCGGCGGCGCCATCTGCATCGCCGAGTGCGACTGCGAACCGGACGGCGGCGACGGGGATTCGGACTCGGACTCGGACTCGGACACGGACTCGGACTCGGACTCGGATTCGGATTCGGACTCGGATTCGGACTCGGATTCGGACTCGGACACGGACTCGGACTCCGACTCCGACGCGGATGCGGACTGCGTCGACACGGACGACTGCCCCGCGACCGGCCAGTTCTGCGAGGTGCCCACCTGCGTCGACGGAACCTGTGGGATCGCCACGAGGAGCTGCGACGACGGCGTCGATTGCACGGACGACGCCTGCGAAGGCGACGGCTGTGTCAACGCACCCAACCCCGGGCGCTGCCCCGATCCACCGAGCACCTTCTGCGACGTCGCCGAGGGCTGCATCCTGCCACCAGGCTGCGAGGTGGACGAAGACTGCGCCGGCGTCGCGAGCTTCTGCGCGCCGGAGACCTGCGTTCTCGACTTCTGCGTCCAGGGAGCGAGCCCTTGCACTGCCCAGGACACCGCGACCTGCACGGTCGTGACGTGCGACGACATCGATGACCAGTGCCTCGAGCCGCCCGCCGACGAGGAGTGCGACGACGGGAACGTGTGCACCAGCGAGCGGTGCGATCCCGACGCACGGGGCGCCGATCCCGACACGGGCTGCGTCGAGGGGCGAGGCCGGGCCTGCCTGGACGGCATCGCCTGCACGACCGATGCGTGCGATCCCGAGGTCGGCTGCGTGTACACACCCAACGATGCCGCCTGCACCGACGCCCTGGTCTGCACGGGCCCCGGGACCTGCGACGTCGAGACCGGTTGCTCGTTCACTCAGCTCTTCTGCCTGGCCGACGAGGTCGAGTGCACCGTCGAGGAGTGCGTCGAGCCCACGGGCTGCGAGTCGACGCCGAACCACGCGCTGTGCGACGACGGTGAGGATTGCACGACCGACTCCTGCGATCCCACGGACGACGACGCGGATCCGGTCTCTGGCTGCGTGAGCGACGCCTTCGACTGCGTCGATCCCCTGGTCTGCCTCGCCGACCATCCCTTCCCGAGCTTCGACAAGAGCTGCGAGGTCGCCGCAGACTGCGTGGTCGTCGAGCATCAGCCCGACTGCTGCGGGTCGCGGCTGTACATGGGGATCGATGCCGGCGCCCAGCCCGCCTTCGACGCCGCCGAGGCGCAGTGCCGGGCCAACGTTCCGCCGGACTGCGACTGCCTGGCGTGGACGAGGACCGAGGACGGCGACGACGTCGGTGACCCAGGGCTCGTCATCGTCGTGTGCCGGGACCAGCTTTGCACCGCGACGTTGCCGGACGGTCCCCAGGGCTGAATTCGACACGATCGACTAGACTGCGCCGTCGTGTCGATCGAGCTCAGGGGCGTCGCGAAGCGCTTCGGCGACGTCGTCGCCCTTCACCGGCTGGACCTGACCGTGGCCGCGGGCGAGCTCCTCGTGCTCCTGGGTCCGTCCGGTTGCGGCAAGTCGACGACGCTCCGGATCGTCGCCGGGCTCGAGGATCCCACCGAGGGCGAGGTGCACATCGGGGGACGTCGGGTGGACACGGTCGACCCGAAGGACCGCGACGTCGCCATGGTGTTCCAGGGCTACGCGCTGTACCCGCACCTCAGCGTTCGGGAGAACCTCGCCTTCCCCCTCGCCCGCCGCGGGGTGCCGAGGCCCGAGCGCGCCGTGCGCGTGACCGAGACGGCTCGCTTCCTCGGGCTCGAGCCGCTCCTGGACAGAAGGCCCGGCGAGCTCTCGGGCGGCGAACGACAGCGGGTCGCGATGGGCCGCGCGCTCGTGCGCCGGCCGAAGGTCTTCCTCTTCGACGAGCCGCTCTCCAACCTCGACGCCCGGCTGCGCGTGGACCTGCGCGCGGAGATCGCGCGCCTGCACCGCGAGACCGGGGCCACGTCGCTGTACGTGACCCACGATCAGACGGAAGCGATGGCGCTCGGCGACCGCATCGCCGTCCTGAACGCGGGTCGCCTCGAGCAGCTCGCCACCCCACGCGAGATCTACGAGCGGCCCCGGAACCGCTTCGTCGCCAGGTTCGTGGGCACGCCCGCGTGCAACCTCCTCGCGGTCGAGCGAGGCGAAGGCGTGGTGCGTGCCGGCCCCCTCGTCTGGGCGGGTCTCGATCTTCCGCCCGGCCCCCTCGAGGCCGGCATCCGTCCCGAGGACCTGAGCCTGGGCCCGGGCGATCCGGGCAACGCCGAGGTCGAACGCGTCGAGCTCGCCGGCCCCGAAGCCCACGTTCACCTCCGCGCCGGCGAGACGACCCTGGTTGCCCGTGTCCCGGCCGCGACCGCCCCGCGCCCCGGCGACCGCGTCCACCTCCAAGCCCCCGCCGATCGAGTCCACTGGTTCGGGGACACGCACGAACCGCGGCGCGCCGGTCGGCAACTGCCGTGAATCACTGCGCTTTCAGACACAACCGCGCGTTTTGCATTCTGCTCCTGGCTTCCTGCTCCTCGCCGGCGGCCCGAGACGAGGCCTCGTTCTGGTACTCCTACGGAGGGCGCAACCGGGAGGTGCTCGAGGACCTCGTCGGGCGCTTCAACCGCGTCCAGGCGCGAGAGGGACGGCCCGGTCGGATCCGCGGGACCTTCCAGGGAGACTACTTCGACGCGCTCGCGAAGCTCCGCGCCGCCATGCTCGCGAGACGCGCGCCAGCCGTCACGCACGTGATCGCGGAGGCGCTGCCGAGGCTGGCCGAGTCCGGTGTGCTCGAGGACCTCGGACCCTGGGCGCGCGGGCCGGAGCCGCTCGACACTGGCGACATCGTCCCGGCGCTCTCTCTGTCGGGGACCTTCGACCTCCCCGGCGACGTGCCGCTCGTCGCGATCCCCTTCAACCGCTCCACGCCGATCCTCTACTACGACCGCGAGGCGCTGCAGCGAGCGGGAATCGAGCCTCCCCGGACCTGGGACGACCTGCGCCAGGCGGCCCACGCGCTGACCGTGCGTCGAGGAGGCCACACCGAGCGCTGGGGTCTGACCTGCCCGCTCTCGTGGTGGTTCTGGTACGCCGCGCTCGCCCAGGCGAACGGAACGCTCTTGACGCCGGACGGCCGCGCCGCGTTCGGTCGAGGACCCGGTGTCGAGGCGCTGGAGCTATACCTCGGGATGGTGCGCGCCGGCACGATGAGGTTGCCGCCCGGCCACGACTACGCGGCGTGGGAGAAGGCACACGCGGACTTCATCGCGAGGCGGGCGGCGATGGTCATCACGTCGACCGCATTCCTCGCCTACATCACGGACAACGCCCGATTCGCCGTCGGCGCGGCGCCCTTGCCCGGCCACCGCCGCCGCGCCGTCCCGACGGGCGGCACGTTCTTCGTACTCCTCGCGGACGCCCCGGCCCGAGCGAAGCGCACGGCCTGGTCGTTCGTGCGCTGGATGTCCGAGCCCTCACGAACCGCGGAGTGGGCGCGGCGCACGGGCTACCTCCCGGTCCGCCGGAGCGCAGTCGACTCGGAGGCCATGCAACGCCTCTACCGCGAGCGCCCGGCCTTCCGCGTGGCGCTCGACCAGCTCGACGAACGCGCGCCCTTCCCCTGGACGAGCGCGCTCCTCGCCATCGAGCGCGAGGCCGTCCAGCCCGCGCTCGAGCGCGCCGCCGCCGGCGAGGTCTCCGCCGCGGAAGCCATGGCCGAAGCAGCGCGGGTCGCGGATCAGCGCATCCTGGAGCTGCGATGAGATACCGTCGTCGCTCGCCGCTCTTCGCATGGGCCTTCCTCGCGCCCAGCCTCGCGCTGTTCGCGATCTTCTTCGCCTACCCGCTGGTCGCCTGCTTCTGGCTCTCCTTGCACCGCTGGGACATGCTGGCCGACCCCCAGTGGGTCGGCGCCGCCAACTACGCCGCGCTGCTCGCTCCCGGCTCGGAGCTCGGCCCGGTCATCGGCCGCACGATCGTCTACTCCGCGGGCACGGTCGTCGGCTCGGTCGCGCTCGGCCTCGCCCTCGCTCTGGCGCTGCACCGCGTCGGTCGCGTCGGCCACGTCCTGCGCTCGGCCATCTTCGCCTCGTACGTCGTCTCCTGGGTCGGCGTCTCGCTGCTCTGGTCGTACCTCCTGGACGACCAGCTCGGCCCGCTGTCCGCGCTCCTCGAGGCCGCCGGCCTCGGCGCGCCCGACTGGCTGGGCGATCCCGACTGGGCGCTCGTCTCGCTCGTCGGCGTCTCGATCTGGAAGGTCGTCGGCTACGACATGGTCCTGTACCTCGCGGCGCTCGAGGACATCCCTCGCGAGATCCTCGAGGCCGCTCGCCTGGACGGCGCGGGCCGCTGGGCCACGTTCAGGACGATCGTCTGGCCGCTCCTCGGCCCGACGACGCTCTTCCTCGTCGTCACGGGGACGCTGATGTCCTTCCAGGGCTTCGACGTCGTCCGAGTCATGACCGGGGGCGGACCGGCCGGCGCGACTCAGATCTGGGTGCACTGGCTCTACGAGCAGGCCTTCGCGTACTTCCGCCTCGGCCCCGCCTGCGCCGCCGTCACGCTGTTCTTCGTCCCGCTCGCGCTCGTCACGTGGCTCGGGCGCTTCGGGTGGCAGCACGCATGAGACGGGTCGCCATCGCAGCTGCGGCGGTCTTCGCGCTCCTCGAGGTCGCGCCGTACCTGGTCATGCTCTCGGGCTCGCTCAAGACCCTCGAGGAGGTCTCGCGCGTCCCGCCGACGGTCGTTCCCGAGTCCGCCCACCCCGAGAACTACTCCGAGGTGTTCGAGGCCGCGCCGATGGCCCGCTACCTAGCGAACACCGTGATCGTCTCGGGCTCCATCGCGCTCGCGCAGATCGTCCTCGTGGTGCTCGCGGCCTACGCGCTGACCTTCATGCGCATGGGCCCGAGCGCGCGCGCCGTTCAGGTGCTCGTGCTCCTCTGCCTGGCCGTCCCGCCGCAGGTCCGCTTCGTCCCCGTGTACCTGATGCTCGCCCGCGTCGATCTCGTCGACACGTTCTTCGCGCTGGTCGCGCCGCACGCGGCGAGCGCCCTCGGGATCCTCCTCGCCTGCAAGGCCATGCGCGCCCTGCCCATCGAGGTCGTGGAGGCCGCGCGCCTCGACGGCGCCTCCGAGCTCGCGATCGCCTTCCGGGTCGTCGCACCGATGATCCGCCCGACCCTGGTCGCGTTCCTCCTCTTCAGCGTCGTCTACCACTGGAACGACTACTTCTGGACCCTGGTCATGACCACCTCCGATCGCGTCCGCACGCTGCCCGTCGGCGTCGCGCTCCTGCGCGAGCAGGGCACGGGCGTTCGCTGGCACCTCGTCATGGCGGCCACGGTCGTCGTGACCGCGCCCGTCCTCGCGATCTTCGCCCTCACGAACCGGCACCTCGTCCGCGCCTTCACCTGGACCAGCCCCCGCTGAAAGCCGGGGCGTTCGTTCCCGGCGCCGTGCGACAATCGCCCCATGCGTTGCGCGATGTGTTCGAGCGAAAGGCTGTCTCCTCCTGCCAAGCTCAGTATTCCCGGTCCCAGCGGATGGGTGGCCGCCATCTGGGGGCTCGCGGGCGAGAAGGGGATCTTCAAGACCGGCGTCTCCGCGTCGGCGAAGTGCATCGTCGTCTGCGGCGACTGCGGGCACTTCATGCTCTTCGCCACCGTCGACGAGCTTCAGGAGATGCGGAGCAAGTGGGACCAGCTCACGCCCGCGACGAAGTAGGGCCGAACCCCGGGGGCTCACAAAGCTGCCCATTTGCAATATCCTATCGCCATGTCGCCGTCATCTTCGGGGTCGGCTCGGGGGCTCTTGTGCTTTTTCTTCCTCGTCTCGGTGGCCAGCGCCTGCGCGGGCGGTGGCTCCGAACAGGACACCGTTCCATGCGAGGTGGACCTGGACTGCGATCGGCGCAGCATCTGCGATCCGGAGCTCGGGATCTGCGTGCCCGCTCCCGACGCGGGCGGGCCGGGGGTCGACGCGGGCGATGACGAGGGGGGCGGCCTCTGCTCCGAGTGCGAGAGGAACGCCGACTGCGCCGAGCCGGGCGCGATCTGCTTGCGAGCCGAGCTCGGTCCACGCTTCTGCGGCCGGCTCTGCGGCGATGGGATCCCCGCTTGCCCGGAGGGCTACGATTGCGCCGAGGTCACCGACTTCGACGGCGACCGCGCCGGCTCGCAGTGCGTCCCGACGAACGGCGACTGCTCGTGCCTGCCCGAGCGCGACGGCGCGTCCCGTTCGTGCGTCGTCGAGAACGACTGGGGCACCTGCGAGGGCCTGCAGCGCTGCTTCGCCGACAGCGGCTGGGGCGCGTGCCAGGCGCCCGACCCTGCCGCGGAGACCTGCGACGGACAGGACAACGACTGCGACGGCGCCGTGGACGAGGAGGAGGACCTGAACCTCGGCACCTGCGGCCTCGGCGTCTGCGAGGCCCCCGAAGAGTGCGTCGATGCGCCGGACGGCGCGACGCTCGAGTGCGAGCCGGGCCCTCAGCGGCTCGACGACGACACCGACTGCAACGACGAGGACGACGACTGCGACGGCCTGGTCGACGAGGCTTACGTCCCCTTCACCTGCGGCCTCGGGGTCTGCGCCCGGGATTCCACCTGCAAGAAGGGCGGGACGGAGATCTGCGTCGCGGGACAGGCGATCGCCGAGTGGGACGACACCTGCAACGGCCTCGACGAGGACTGCTCGGGCGAGGACGACGAGGACTACGCCGGCGGAAGTTGCGGCGTCGGCATCTGCGTCCGCCCCGAGACCTGCGTGGGGGGCGAGCCGGTCTGCGTGCCCGGCGACCCCGAGCCAGACGACGCGCCCGAGCTGGGCTTCGAGGACTCGAACTGCGACGGGATCGACGGCGACCTCGAGGACGGGGTCTTCGTCGACTGGATCACGGGCGACGACGGCAACGACGGTTCGATCGACTTCCCGATGGCCACGATCTCGGCGGGCATCGACGAGGCCGACATCTCCGGGAAGCACGTCTACATCTCGGAGGGCACTTACTCCGAGTCGATCGCCCTGGCGCCCGGGGTGGGCCTGTACGGCGGCTACTCTGCGGAGAACGGGTGGTCGCGCTCGGTGGGCAACGTCGTCGAGATCTCGGGCGGCGCGACCGCGGTGTACGGCTCCGGAATCGACGAGGACACCGAGCTGCAGCTCCTGACTATTCGCTCCGCCGACGCCAGCATCGCGGGCGGCAGCTCGTACGGCGTCTTCCTGGCCAACTCGAGCGGCGTGCTCCTGACCCGCGTCACGGTCCGCGCGGGCAACGGCCGCGACGGCACGAACGGCGCCGACGGCGACGATGGCGACGATGGCGACCCAGGAAGCGACGGGAACCCGGGGTGCGAGAACGCCTCCTTCGAGGCGTTGGAGTGCTGGGACCCCGACTCCTGCGACAGGCCCGCCGGTGGCGCCGGAGGTGCCAGCACCTGCGGCAGGACCGGCGGCGCGGGCGGGTGGCCAGGGCTGGCCGGAAGCGATGGCCAGGACGGTCGCCCCTCCGAGGACGGAACGCCCGGGGGTCCTGGCGGCTCGGGAGGCGGCTACGGAGATGGCACGAACGGAACGTCGGGCGACGGTGGCGACGATGGAACGAGCGGGACGGGTGGCCTTACCTTTGGAACCGTGAACCTCGCGGGTTACGGGACGGCAAACGGCACGTCCGGAACGAACGGCACGTCGGGCCACGGAGGAGGAGGAGGAGGAGGAGGAGGAGGAGGAGACAGCTACTGCGACAGCTACGGCTCGTCAGGCGGTGGTGGTGGTGGTGGCGGGTGTCGCGGAATGCTGGGCACCCGCGGCTTCGGTGGTGGCGGGTCGTTTGCGGTCTACCTCTGGGCGTCGACGGTCGACGCGGTCGACTGCGATTTCCGAACGGGCTCGGGCGGCGACGGCGGAAGAGGAGGGACCGGCGGCGACGGCGGAGCGGGCGGCGACTACGGCGAAGGGGGCCCATACGGGGGACCCGGCGGCGATGAGCAAGACGATGGGGGAATGGGCGCGCGCGGTGGCACCGGAGGCGACGGCGGTCGCGGCGGCCACGGCGGGGGCGGCGGCGGCGGCCCGTCGATCGGGATCGAGTGCGGCAACGGCTCGGCCATCGCCACGGACATCGGCAACGGCTTCACGCTGGGAACGGCCGGCGCGGGTGGCCAGAGCTCGGGCAACGACGGCGACGACGGAGAGCGCGCCAACCGCGACGGCTGTTGAGCAGCCGTCAGCCGCCAGCGGTTAGGTACCCGCTCAGCCGCACTGGCCCGGCTGGTAGGGGTCCTGGACGCACATGCCGAGGTCGCAGACGAGGCCGGGGCCGCAGTCCGAGTGGTGGTAGCAGTCCACGATGCAGACGCCCTGGCCGACCTCGCACGCGTAGCCCTCGCCGAAGAACGGGTCCGAGCAGTCGCCGTCGCCCTCGCAGGGGAAGAAGTCGAAGGTCCCGGGCGAGCACTGGCCGTAGTCGCAGTATTGCCCCCGCGGGCAGTCGGAGTGCTCGTCGCACTGGGGCACCCCGCCGCAGGTCTCGTCGACCAGGCAGGGCCCCCAGTTCCCGTCGGGCCCGCACACGCGGTGGACGCCGCAGTAGGCGTCGCAGATCTGGAACGCACCGAGCGGGCAGGGGCCGTCGTCCTCGTCCGCGTCGCCGCAGGCGCGGCCCTCGTCGGCGCGACCATCGCCGTTGTTGTCCAGGCCGTCGCAGATCTCGCCGATGTTCCCGCACTGGCAGCCCGGGTCCATGCAGTCCGCCAGACCGTTGCAGTCGTTGTCGATCTGATCCTCGCAGCTCTCGGTGAGCTCGCACTCCCCTTCGCCCTCGCCCTCGCCCTCGCCCTCGCCCTCGCCCTCGCCGCCCTCGTCGTCGCTGGTGCAGACCCTCAGGTCGTTTCCGGGCTCGTAGCCGCAGACCCAGCCGCCGTCCGCCTCGTCGTCGGGGAAGTCATCCTCGCCGGCCTCGTGGGTGCAGGTCCGCGTCCCGGCCTCGTCGACGCAGGTCCAGTCGCCGTCCCTGCCGGCATCGGGGTGCTCGTCCGTCTGGCCCGTGCAGACGATGAGCTCGCCGTCGTAGCGGCAGAGCCAGGGACCGCTTCCTCCGTCGTCCGGAAGGAACGGGTTCTCCTGCTCGCAACGCTTGCCGCCGACCGTCTCGGTGCAGTGCCAGAGGCCCGGGCACTCGCAGATCTCGTCGGGGTCGCAGCACCAGTACTCGTCGAAGACCTCGTCGTCGTCGTCGCCGTCGGCGTCGTCATCCCCGACCAGCATTCCTCCGGCCTCGGAGTCGGAGCATCCCGGCGAGCCGATTGCCAGGACCAGGGCCAGAACCGCCAGGAGGAGCATCGACACGTTGCGCTCGGACATTCTTTCCCCTTCCGCTCGCCGTTCGCTGCCACGGGCGTGCCAGACGGCCGCAGGCCGACTCCCCAAGCGATCCGCCGGAAACTCCGCATTTGGACGCACGGGTGCGCCGCCTCACCCTGCTCTGACCGGGGCCTGTCGACCGCCAGGGAGAGCCGACGCTGCGCTGGCGCCTTCCCTTCCGTCCTGGGGCGCGCTCGTCCTATCCTCCAGCCGTGCTCCCATGCTGCGGCCGACATTCGTCTCTCGTCGCGTTCCTCTTGGTCGCGTGCGGCGGACGCGGCGCGGGCCCGGACGGCGGCGCCCGGCTGGTCCCCGAGGCGGAGATCGCCGAGCTGAAGCGGTCACTGATGGCGACGATGGCCGAGAACCGCACGCGCGTTTGCAAGCGCCCGTTGCTTCGAGGTCAGGCCCTCGAGGGCAGCGCGGACGAGGACATCCGCGCGCTGATCGAGCCCACGGGCGATCTGGCGGCCTGCCTCGAGGCGACCCGAGCCGACGGCGTCCGCGAGGCGCTGGCGTTCCCCGCGGCCGAGGGCGCGGAGGAGCCCCCGATCAGGACCGCGCGGCCGCTGGGCGATCCCGCCTCGCTCACGCCGGCCATTCAGGAGGTCGACGCGCGCTGCGGCATGCTGCCCGAGGCCATCGGGCGCGCCGTCGGCCACGAGGACGCCTGCTCGCCGTACCTGACGGGCCGACGGCCCGAGCCCTCGCTTCTCCCGTACCTCGGGGTCTGCCGGGCGGTCGCGGCCCGCGCTCGACATCTCGGGCAGGAAGGCCAGCTTGCGCCCGCGCTTCGCCTCCTCTTCGACGCGTTGCGACTCGGCCAGGATCTCAGCCGCGGCGGACCCGGCCTCCTGATCCCGATGATGTCGGCGGCCGGCGGCGAGCTTCTTCTTCCGCAAGCCGAGGTCCTGCTGCAGTCCGGCGCCCTTTCGGCCGAGGACGCATCCTCGCTCGCGAGCGAGCTGGACACGCTCATCGCGAACGAGGTTCACTGGTCCGAGTTCCTCCGCGGCGAGTACGCGGACATGGCGCTGTACATGGTGCTGCCGCAGCTCGAGCCAGCCGGCTGGGTGCCGCCGGGCGGCTGGCCCGACGGCATGGGATCGCCGACCGGCCAAGATGCGTCGGGGGCGCTTCGAACGAAGTCGATGGGCTTGCCTCCACGCGACGAGGAGGCGCTCGCGTGGGTCGCGCTCGACGAGACGACTCGTGGGAAGCGCGCTGCCTGTCCAGCCTCGGCGACGCTCCAGACGTGCATCGCCGCGCTCGCTCGCCTGACGACCGAGACCGTTGCCAGGGGAACGAAGCTCGGCCTTCCGCCGCTATCGAGGGGCCCCACCAAGGCGACCCGACGCCAGATCCTCGACATCCTGGAGGGAATCGCGGCGCCGGCCGACGCGAAGTACGCGCGCCGATACGCACGGCGCCTCGCGCGGCTGGCGGCGATGCGGATTCACCTCGAGGCGCGCCGCGCCGCGACTTGCCCCGCAGAAGGGGACTTCGGTAGGACTCCCCTGCAGGAGCTGCTCAGCCCGGCTGCGCTCGGAGGCACGCTCGGCGTCGTGCGCGCCGACGGTGGCGTGGACGTGGCGCCACCCGACTGGCTCGCGGGAACGGCGAACCGCCGTGAGCCCATCTGGCGGATCCGCTGCCCTCCCCGGTAGCCGTCAGAGACCGCGGTACTCCCGCGTCGGCTTGCCCCAGAAGCGAACGCCGATGCCGGGGTCGGAGCCGTCGCGCGACCAGACCACGACGCAGGGGAACTCGTACGACAGGCCGCTATCGATGTCCTCGAGCCGGACGTTCGTCCGGTGCCCCACGGGAAGAGGATGGAGCGTCGATATCCCCAGACCGCCGCCGCCGATGTCGGTCAGCCGACCGACGTCAGCCCCGATCTCCGCGAGCCCTCGCGCCGCGACACGGGCGAACTCGCGCACCTCCGGCATCGGGCTGGCGAGGGCGCGCCTGAGGAAGCCCTTGCGCCGCTCTCGCTCGGCGCTCACCCGTTCCCGCGCATCGCCTGCCGACAGGGTGAGCAGCTCGAAGACCCATGCCATCACGACGTTCAACGGGGGACCCGCGCTCCGGGCAGTCCCCCGTGGCTCCGTGGGCACGCCTTCCATCCTGAAAGAGAGGGTATCGGCGACGGGAGCCTCGGACATCGGGGTCACCAGGGCCACTGCAGCAAGGGACGTGCCGGAAGCGATTCTGCGCACTTGACGCCGCCGGCGCCTGTCGGCTGACGACTCGTGAGCCCCAGGTAATGGGGTCTCTACTCACCCGTTCCCGTTCCCGTTCCCACGAGCGCTCGTGCGCCCTCGTAGAACGATGGGTCCGCTGCGACGAAGCCGTCCGCGTGGAACACCGAGGACAGCATCTCGCGGCTCATCTGCACGAAAGCGCTCTCGAGGAGCGCCGTCGTCGCGGCGTCGAGGCCCGGCCGCACCGCGATCGTGTCGCCGGGAATGGGCGCGCTCCAGTCGAGGACGCGGATCGACCGAGCGCGCTCTGCAAGGTCGCCGCACGGCGCCAGGACCGTGGTGCCCGCATCTCCGCGGACTCCGAAGGTCGCGCCGACGTCGACCTCGCGATCCGCCACCGCCCGGCAAACGGACGCATGCGATCCGAGGAAGCGCTGCTCTGCGAGCTCGCCGTCGAGGCCACTGCGCCGGAGGAGCGCCCTCGCGAAGAGGTAGCCACCCGCGCTGTTGTGGTCGACCCACGCCGCCCTCGCGCCTCGCAGATCGTCGAGCCGGCGATAGGGCGCGTCTCGATGCACGATTATCGCGGATTGGTAGATCGGCCGTCCGGCCCTCTCCGAGACGAGGAGAGCCTTGACGCCGCGGGGCTCGACCTCGACGAACGCGAGCGGCGGCAGCCATGCCGCGTCGACCCGTCCGTCGCCGAGCTCGATCCCGAGCGCCCCGTAGTCGACGGCGACGTGGGGCGTCACGCGCCGGCCGAGGCGCAGGGCCAGATAGCCGGCCACCGCCTCGGCGTTGGAGCGCGCCGCATCGTCGCCGAGCGCGGCGGTCGTGCCCCACCGGAGCGCCGCCTTGCGCGCCACCGCGTCGGTCGGCGCCCGGGCCGCGCGAGAGCGCCGACTCTCCACCGGCCACCCGGACCGCCAGAGGGCGCCGCCGAGCACCAGCGCGCCGAGGCCGGCCGCCGCCCACAGTGGCCAGAGGCGCGCGCGAGGCCGGGCGACGCCCGCATTGCGGCCGCCGATCGTCACGGTCTGCACGGCATCGCACGCCGACGCGTGGCTCGAGGATCGCGGGTCGAACGGGGCCCTCGCACCGGACGGAGTCGTCTGCAGTGCGGCGAGCGGAGCGAAGCCCGGCTCGGTGAGGATCTGTCCCAAGAAACCGGCGAACCGCAGGTCCCCGTCCGATGCCGGGGGACAGGACTCGTCGAGCGACGCCCTGAAGGCTCGCGCCGACTGCCACCTGCTCTCGGGATCCCTCTCGAGAGCCTTGTCGACCACCCTCGCCAGCGCCGGGTCGACGCCGGGCGAGGCATCGACGATCGGCCGGTGCTCTCCACGCAGGAGCGAATGGACCAGCGTCGCGTCGTCCTCGCCGGAGAACGGCCGTTCGAGCGTGAGCATCTCGTACAGGACGACCCCCGCGCTCCAGACGTCGAAGCGCGCATCGACGATCCCCTTCGTGATCGACTCGGGCGCCATGTAGGCGTACTTGCCCCTGAGGATCCCCGGCTGGGTCGCCGCGCCGGCCGAGCGGATCTTCGCGACGCCGAAGTCCGACAGCTTGACGCCGCCGGTGAGCGACAGGAGGACGTTGTCGGGCGAAACGTCGCGGTGCACGAGGCCCGCGAGCTTGCCATCCGCGTCTTTCAGCTCGTGAACGTAGGCGAGAGCCCCGAGGACCTCGCGCATGACGTGGGCCGCCACCCAGGCCGGCAGCGGCCGGCTCGCCTGCCGGGCCTGCCTCAAGAGCACGCGCAGTGAGAAGCCCCGCACGAACTCCATCACCAGGAAGTGGGTGTCGCCGTCGCGGCCGAAGTCGAGGACCTGGACGATCCCGGGATGCTCGAACCTCTCTCCCAGCCGAGCCTCGCGAACGAGCGCCTCGCCGAGCGGCGAGTCGATCGAGAACCCCTCGGGGAGAGTCTTGAGCACCACCTCCTTCTCGAACCCGGCCTCTCCACGAACTCGCGCGAGCAGAACATCCCCCATCCCGCCGCGGCCGAGGTAGGAGATGACCTCGTATCGCCCGAGCTGCCGGCCCTCCCACCTCACGAAGTCATCCTACCAGGGACTGGCGGCTGCAATTCAAGCGATCGAAGGCGCTCTCCCCTCTACGCGCGGCGTCGCAACGCGATGCCGAGGAGCAGCACGCCCAGCGCGACGATGGACAACCTCTCGCTCGGTGCGCCCGCCTGACGGCAAGCGCAACCTCCGTCGACGGACACGTCGCCTCCAACGACCGGATCGAACCCGGCGTCCACGGACGTCGGGTCGTGGTCGTCATCGTCCATCTCGGGCGGGACCACGGGGTCTTCGGGCTCCTCGGGCGGCGGTGGATCGAGGTCGACGCACTCGCCGCCGATGCAGGCGAAGCCCTCCTCGTCGCACGTGGCGTCCTCGTCGATCACCTGGTCGCAGTCGTCGTCCAGGCCATTGCATGCCTCGCTCGGCGGGTCGGCGGGCTCGTCGCAGTCGCCCCACGCGCCGTCATCGCATCCCTGTGTGCCCAGATCGCACACGCCGCAGGCCCTCGTGTCGCCCGCCAGGCAGTCGCAGCCCAGGTCCGCGGTACCGTCGCAGTCGTTGTCCACGCCGTCGCATGCTTCCGCCTCGCCGACGTTGACGTCGTCACGACCGTCGTCGCAGTCGGCGCCGGCGCCGTCGGGCCCACCGCAGGTCGTGTACCCGTCCTCGTCCGCGTCGAAGTCCTCGTCCACGAGGAAGTCGCAGTCGTTGTCGAAGCCGTCGCACACCTCCTCGGTCACGAGCCTCGCGATCTCATCGAGCGCGTCGGCGAGGCTCGCGAGGTCGTCGGTCTGGTAGTAGCACTTGTCGGCGGCGTCGAGCTCCTCGCCGGCCGGGTCGCACCCCTCGATCGGGGTGCCTCCGGCCGCGGCGGCGCGGTTCAGAGTCGCCACGTCCACGGCGCCCCCGAAGCCGACGACGTACGTCGTGATGTCGCGATCGTCGTGAAGCGCCCGTACCTCGTCGACGGGGGTGAAGCGCGTGGCGGCGTCGTAGGGATCGCACCACTGCCACCCGTCCGTGATGAGCAACACGTGGTTCCGCCGCGCCGGGTCGTTCAGCGGCTCGTACGCGCCTGCCGCGGCGATCGACTGCGCCATCGGCGTGTAGTTGCCGAACTCGGGCGGCGGATCGCCGAACGCATCGACGATCTCGTCGGCCGTCTCGGGACCGCAGCCGACGACGACGGAGCCAGGGTTGCACTCGTTCGGCGCGGGGAAGATCATGAGCCCGAAGTCCACGCCGTCTCCGAAGTCTCGAGCCACCGTTGCGATCGCGTCCTGGGCCGCGTCCCATTTCGTGCCCCCTGACGGGACCTCGCCCAGCATCGAGGACGACTTGTCGAGGACGATCAGCACCCTGGGCGCGTCGCAGCGGACCTCGTCGGAGCCGGCCTTGCCGGCCCAGCCCATCACCAGGACCAGTGCGAGAATCGACTCCGCGCGCTTCATGGACAGACCTCCGGTTGGCCTGCGGGCGGTGCAAGCCGGGGACCAGCGCCGAACACCGTCCAACGCGCGGGAATCCGCCCGACGCGGCCCGAGTGGAAGCCGGAAACGCCACCCGAGAGCGCAGCAGGCTACACTCCGCTCATCGAAGTGACCACGCTCCCCTTCCCTCCCGAGCTCGTCGCCGCCGCCGGCGGGCCGCTCGTCCGCCTCGTCCTCGGCCCGGATGGTCGGCCCTCGGGCGCGCATGCGGCCATCGCCGTGCCCGCTCCGCTGCCGCGCGTGTGGGCGGTGCTGGCCGAGATCGAGCGGCTCCCGGAGCGCGTGCCGATGGTCCATCGTGTGAGCGTCGATCGTGACCAGGTCGCCCTCCAGCTCCGCTTCAAGGTATCCCTCCTGTCGGCCACGTTCGGTTTCGCCGCGCGGATCATCCGCGAGGAGGAGCGCCTCCTGGAGCTGCGCTGGATCTCGGGAGAGCCCCGAGGCATCTGCTTGCGCAACGAGCTCGTCGCGCTTTCCGGCGCTCCGACGCCGCTGACGATCCTGTACCACACGGTCTCGTTCGAGATGGACTCGCTCGGCTGGCTGGCGAAGTTCTTCCTCCGGCACCACCCGGAGATCCGCTTCGGAGTGTTCCCCGGCACGGCCCTCACGATGCTCGACGCGATCCGCGCCGCTGCGACGCGAGGGTGAGGATGGTAGTATCCGTAGTCGAATCCGGAGCATCCCGGTCGAGGTCGCCCTCGGAGCAGCGGATGGCCTGCCCAGGCCTTGTGCCGCGAACCTCGATACGATCACGACGATTCCGAAGCGCTGTCTGAGCGAGAAGATCGCGTCGCTCGGCCCGGCCAAGCGCCGGGCGGTCGACGACGCGCTTCGCTACGCCCTCGGCCTCGAGCGGTGAGGGCGACGGCGAAACAGGGAAACCGTCGCCAGCCCGAGGATCGCGAGCCCGACCGGTAGCGCCGGCCCGCTCGCGCCCGGGGCGTTGCATGAGCAGCCCGCGTCCGAGTCCGAGTCCGCATCCGAGTCCGTGTCCGAATCCGAATCCGAGTCCGTGTCCGTGTCCGTGTCCGAGTCCGAGTCCGAGTCCGTGTCCGTGTCCGTGTCCGTGTCCGAGTCCGAATCCGAGTCCGCGTCCGCGTCGCCGCCAGCCCAGCAGTTTCGCGGTTCGTTCACGATCGGGCCGCAGATGTTCGCCTCCCCCGTGCGCTCCATGGCGCCGACGTCAGGGGTGGCGTCTCGCGCCTGCGCGTAGAAGTCGTCGGACGGCAGCCAGTCTCCCTGCGCGCCGGTGTCGACGATCGGACCGGCCGGCCAGAGGTCGAGGCCCGCGAGATCGACGAAGCAGGCCTCGTCGCACTCGACGTTGGCCTGCATCGTGGGGCCCGCTCCCGGCATCCGGAAGGCCTCGGCGCCGCCAGCGGCGACGGCGGCGTTGTTCGCGACCAAGAGGCTCGCGGCCAGGCCCTCCCACGCCGTGACGCGGATCCCGCCGTTCGCGTTCCGGATGGCCGTGTTGTTCACGATCGAGATGTCGGCGAGCAGCCCCCTGCCGCCGTAGTCGTACGACCAGATTCCCCCGTCGCCGTTCTCGATGACGACGTTGTTCCGAACGATTGCCGTCCCGCCGACCACCTCGATGCCGGCGCTCCTCTCCGAGCCCCAGCAGACGTTGCGCTCCACCACGTTCGGCCCGCCCTCCCCCTCGAAACCGTAGACCATGATCCCGGGGCCCCTGGTGTCGCGGAAGACGTTGTCCTGCACCAGCACGTCGTGGGACCCGAGCTTGACCTCGATCCCGTAGCCCACGGCCTCGTCGCTCCACGGGTGGACCCCGTCCACGAAGTTGCGCAGCACGTCGACGTTCGACGCGATGCAGCTCCCGTCGTGACAGCCGACGTACAGGGTGGTCGCGCGCGCGTCCTCGAACGTGCAATCGCGGATCGTGACGTCGTCGCTGTCGCCGTCGTTCATGCTGATCGAGATCCCGGCCAGGCCGGCGAAACGGCACCTCTCCACGACGACGTGGCTCGGCGAGTGCATCTTGATCCCGTCGATGTCGTTTGCGCCTCCCTCGATGCCCAGACCCGACAGGGTGAGCCAGGCGGTGGAGTCGAGATCGACGACGTTGGACCACTCGCCGCCGAACGAGATCACCGGCGCGGCCCCGTCCGCGGCTTGCACGACTATCGGCGAGCCCTCGGTGCCCGACACCCCGATTCGACAGGGCCCCTCGTACGTTCCGGCGTCGAGGACGAGCGAGTCACCGGGCTCGAGCCCGTTGACGGCGTCGCACAGGACCCCGTCGCCCACGCCGAACTCGATGACCGCAGCCCTCGCGACGCCGCCGACCGCGAAGCAAAGGGGCAGCGTCCCCACCACCCATCGAGCCGTTCCCACCATTGGTGGCGATGGTAGCCGAAACGAGCCCCGATCACTCCCCGGCCCGCCTGAACGCGGCCAGCCGACCCAGGATCTCTCGCACGCTCGGGTACAGGGGTTGGTACACCTCGCGGAACAGCCGCTCGTAGCGCGGCGCGTCGGGGCCGGGCTCGATCGCCTCGCCGAGGAAGGTCATCGCTCGGACAGCGGAGACGAGGTCCGGATGAAGCCCAGCGCCAACCGCCGCGAGGATGCCGGCCCCGAGGCACGTCGCCTCGACGGTGCCGCTCGGGACGACGCGCCTGGCCGTCGCGTCCGCGATGATGCGCCGCCAGAGGTCACTCTTCGCGCCTCCGCCGAGGACGACGATCTCGCCGATCGAGCCAGCCGCGGGCTCCATGCGCTCGATCGCCAGCCGCTGCTCCATCGCGATGCCCTCGAGGATCGCGCGGTGAAGGTGACCAGGGCCGTGCGCGCCGGTCCAGCCGACGACGATCCCCGAGGCTTCGTCGTCCCAGTAAGGGTTCATGACGCTCGCCCAGTACGGGACCGCGACGAGCCCCCCGGCTCCCGGAGGCAGCGGTCCGGCGAGGCGATCCAAGTCGGCCGCGCTCGATCCGCCTCCGAAGCGCTCGAGGAGCCACTCGATCGTGAAGGCGCCCCCCTTCAGGTCCGACTCGAGGACGAACGTGCCGGGCTGGGCGCCGGCCATCGTCCGGAAGGCGAGGCTCGTGACGGACGTCGGTGACACGACCCCCAGCACGACCGCCGTGCCCAGGTTGAGGTACGCGCGGCCCGGTCCGACGAGCCCGGCGCCGAGCGCCGCGATCTGACCGTCGCCCCCGCCCGCGACGACGGGGATGCCCTCGGGCAGACCGGTCGCTCGTGCGGCGTCGCCGGTGATCCTGCCCAGGACGGAGCCCGTCGCCACGAGGCGAGGGAGTTTCTGGCGATCGAGCCCGGCGGCATCGAGCAGATCGTCGTCCCAGTCGCCCCGGCGCAGGTCGCAGAGCCCCATCGGGTCCGCCGAGGCCACCGCGGTCGCGAGCTCGCCCGTGAGCCGGAGCGTCAGGTACGCATGGACGTCGGCGAACACCGCCCTCCGGAAGAGCGCGCGCTCGTTGGCTCTCAGCCACAGCATCTTGTAGAGCGAAGGCGTGACGCAGGGTGGCTTGCCGGTCGTCCCGAGGATCCGCTCGCGCCCGAAGAGCGCCCCGAACGAGTCGACCTGGCCGGCCGCGCGCTCGTCCATCCAGACGATGGCGTTCGACAGCGCCTCCCCGCTCTCGTCGAGCGGCACGAAGGTCTCGCGCTGGTGAGTGATCGAGATGGCCGCGAGACGCTCGGGCACCACTGCCGCTACCGATTGCCGGATGGCGGCCGACGCCGCGTCCCACCAGTCCCGCGCGCGCTGCTCGTACCAGCCGGGCCTCGGCGAGAGGAGCTCGATCGGGGCACGTCCCTCCGACACCGCTCGTCCGCCCGCGTCCCAGACGATCGCCTTGGCGGCCGTGGTGGAGCAGTCGACGCCGATCACGAGGTCCTTCACGGGCACTCGAAGACGCTGGCCGGCGCGGCGCCCTCGAAGAGCACCGCGTGGAGTCGGTGGAGAAGCGGTAGATCCTCCGGGGCCAGCGCCGGCGGCAGGTCCCTCACGACCACCGCCGCGATCTCGACACCCTCGAGCGTGACGGGGCAGTCGGGAGTCGACATCTCTCTCTGGGCGTCGGCCAGGCTCCTTCCGAGCCCGAGCAGTCTTCCCAGCCTGCTCGAGCGGCCACCCTGGCAGGTCACGAACAGGTCGCCCGCGCCGGCGAGCCCCGCGGCCGTCTCGGGCCGCCCGCCTAGCACCACCGCGAGCCGGGTCATCTCCACCAGCGCCTGCGCGAAGACCGCCGCTTCGAAGTTGTGCATCGCGACGGACCCCGGGATGCCGCCCTCGAGCTCGTGCAGGCCCGCCCCGATCCCGACCGCGGTGGCATAGGCGTTCTTCAGCGCCGAGGACGTGCAAACGCCGGCCGGGTCGTCCGACGTTGCGACCCGGTAGCACGGCCCGCGAAACGCATCGGCGAGCCGGCGGCAGGCGCGCGGATCGCGCCCCGCGAAGACCACCGCCGAGGGTCTGCGCCGCGCGAGCTCTCCGGCAATGCACGGACCGCCGATCGCGACGGGCGCCGCGCGGACGGCCTCCGGAAGCCGCGAGCCGAGGACGTCGGGCAGGATCCGCAAGGCACCATCGTGCTGCAGTCCCTTCGTCACCATCGCGATCGGGACGGGACGACTCAGGTGCCGCGCGAGCACGTCGGCCGCCCACCCGATCCCCGCCGAGCTGACGCCGAGGACGATCGCGTCCGCCGCGCCGATCGCGTCGGCGACGCTCGGAGCGAGCTCGGGCAAGACCGCCTCCGGGAGGCGCGCGCCGAGCCCAGGGTGCTCGCCGGTGCGGCGCATCGCGTCCACCTGGGCCCCGTCGAGCGGCGTCCCCACGAGGCGCACCGCGTGACCGCGGTCCGCGATCGGCGTGGCGATCGCCGTCCCCATCATCCCCGCCCCGAGGATCGCCACGTTCACCCGGCGAAATGTACCAGCCCCGCCGTCCGTCGGGCTGGAAAGATCCAGCGGCTTTCCGATATCCTATTGCGGCTGCGATCGCGTGTCCGGCTCTGCCGGGGACCCGGTCGGGAGTGGTCACCACGCATGGTCGATCCCGCGCAGGGTGGAGCGAATCGGTCCGCTTCGTCGGAGGACGAAGCGCTCGCCCAGCGCATCGGCCAGGTGATCCGCGGCAAGTGGCGCCTCGATGCGCTGCTCGGTGTGGGGGGCATGGCCTCCGTGTACGCGGCCTCGCACCGAAACGGGCAGCGCGCCGCGATCAAGATCCTCCACGCCGACTTCGCGCGCGACAAGAACATCTACGAGCGCTTCCTCCGCGAAGCCTACGTCTCGAACCAGGTGAACCACCCCGCCTGCGTCCAGGTCCTCGACGACGACGTGACGGAGGACAACGAGCCGTTCCTCGTCATGCAGCTCCTCGAGGGCGAGACGCTGAGGGACCTCTGGTGGAGGCAGGGCGGCAGGCTCCCGGTGCCGCAGGCGCTGCAGATCATGGAGCGCGTCCTGGACTGTCTGGCGTCGTGCCACGCGATCGGGGTCATCCACCGCGACCTGAAGCCGGCCAACATCTTCGTCACCAATGCCGGCGAGACGAAGGTCCTCGACTTCGGCGTCGCCCAGATGAGGAGCGCGACGGCCGAGCGCACGGCGATGGGCACCGCGCTCGGGACGCCGCATTACATGTCGCCGGAGCAGGCGATGGGGCTCGTCGACCAGCTCGACGGCCGCGCCGACATCTTCTCGGTGGGCGCGATGCTCCACGCCCTGGTCACCGGCGAGCGGATCAACAAGGGGCGCACCGAAGGCGAGGCGCTCGTGATGGCGGCGACGAAGCCCGTCCCCTCCGTCGCCCGGATCGCGCCCGACCTTCCGATCGAGGTGATCGCCCTGGTCGACAAGGCCCTGGCCTGGGACAAGCGCAACCGTTACGCCGGCGCGCGCGAGATGCAGTCGGCCGTGCTCCTGGCGCTGGCGAAGGTCGCCCCGGAGCTGATCCATGCGATGCAGGCCCCGGCCGCCCCGCAGCAGCCGACCCCGGCTCCCGCGGTCCCGACCGCGCCGATCCCGGAGCCCGCCGCCGAGGCTGTAGCCGAGCAGCCCGAGCTCGAGGTGGCGATGGAGCCCGAGGTCGCCGAGGACGACCCGCGCGTCCTGGAGCTCCGCGAGCTGTTCGTCCAGGTGGACCGCCTTCTCCCGAGCGTCCGGCAGTTCGGGTGGGATCACCCAGCCACGGAGCGTACGCTCAGGACCGCGTTCGAGCGTTTCGTCCGCGCGCTCGGTCAGAATCCGGACGCGATCGAGTTCGAGATCCATCCCTACTCGTTCACGATGCTCGGCCAGACGGTGTGGGAGCCGCCGGCGCCGTCGGACGCGATTCCGTACAACCTGTTCGCCTGCGGCCTGCGCAAGATGAAGCTCGAGCGCGGCATCACGATGGACGAGCTGAGAGAGTGGCTCTCGCTCCTGATGCTCGATCCCGGTCGCGACCTGCCACCGGAGGACGACATCGCCTCGACGCTCTGGGAACGAACCCTGCCTCATGTCGGGTTCGAGGTCGTCGACGCGTTCGCCGAGGGGGACGGCGCGGAGCGAGAGGCCTTCTGGGGAGAGTCCGACGAGCTCGAGCAGATGGCGGCCTCCGCTCGCATGATGAGCCTCGAGGCCCGCGCCATGGCCATCTCCACGGACGGGGCCGCGCTCGGGGCAGGGCCCGAGGCCTCGCCGATGACCCTCGAGCACGCGGTCCGCGCGGCCCTCGCCTCGCAGCTCCCGCTCGACCGCCGGCGCTGGAGCGAGCGGTACGTCGACGCGCTCGTCGAGGGCTACGTCGACACCGCGGCGAGCGGCGACTCCTCCCTCGTCCTCGACTCGCTCGGCCGATCGACCGCGGACCTCGCGGTCGCGGGCCGGCTCGACGTGATCGTCTCCCTCTACGGCTCGATCGTCGAGAGGCTGCACGGACGGCTCGAGGAGTCGGACGCGGCGCCGTTCGCCATGGGACTGACCAACGCGATGTTCCGCGCGGAGACCCTCGCGCTCGTCCTCGGGCGTCTCGCCGCCGCCCCGGATCAGGCCGAGACCTTCGGACCGATCCTCGCGGCCGTGGCGCCTTCCGAGCTCCCGACCGTCCTCGACGCCATCAGGGGCGCCCAGCCCGGTCCCGCGCTCGACGTCTTCTTCGCATTCGTCGAGCGGTTCGCGGCCGGCCACGAGGACGAGATCGCGTCGGCCGCGGTGGGCCTCGATCCCGCGGTCGTCTCTCCGATCCTCGGCATCCTCGCGCGAACGGGAACGGCGGCCGCGAAGAGGGCGCTGTCGAGCCTCGCAGAAACCGATGACGTGGAGGTCCGGATCGCCGTCCAGCTCCTGACGGAATCCCGCGAGTTCGTGGAGGCCGAGCTCATCGAGCGTCTCGAGGACGTCTCGACGAGGGCCCGGATGGCCGCGCTCGGAGCGATCGTGGCGCACGACTTCCGCGGCGCCTTGCCCGCCATCGCGAAGAGGTTGAAGAGGCCGGACTTCTTCGACCTCGAGGGTGACGAATGCCGGGGGCTCCTCGCCGCGGCCATCAAGCTCGGTCCGGCCAGAGGGGAGCCCCTGGTCCTCGAGCTCGCGACTGCCAAAGGGGGGCTCCTCGCCTCGGAGAAGCGCGACGCCGTCCGGATCGCGGCAGCGGAGGTGCTCGGCGCCCTCTCCGCGTCCGCCGCCATCGCGACCGCGCTCCGCTCGGCGTCACAGTCGCGGTGGGGAGCCTCGTCCGATGCGCGCGAGGCCCTGGGCCGAGCGGCCGACGAGATCGAGGCCCGAGCCGGCGCCGGCGCTCAGAGCGCCGCCTCATGAGGCCACACGAGCAAGCGATCGGCGTCGACCTCGTGTCGAACGACGCGGGCGAGCTCGTCCGGCGCGAGCACGCTCGCGACCTGGGCGGGGAGGTCGTCATCGCGATCTACCGGCTCTTGCGGCTCGCAAGGATGCACGACCTGCAGAACAAGGCCTTCGTCAGCCAGCTCGAGAACACGCACTCCGGGATCCAGGAGTACTGCCTTCGCTCCGGCATGGCGGTCAACGTGCTGTTCGCCCAGCGCGCGGTGTTCGTCGCCGGGCAGCTCCTCAAGGGATCGCGCGGCATTTACGACTCGGCGACCGAGCTCGGCGAGATGCTCGCGTGGTGCGGCGGATCCGAGCTGACGATCCAGCGCGAGGTGACCCAGGCCGAGCTGAGGTCGTTCGCGCAGGCCGTCAACGTCGCCCTGCGCGGCGAGGAGGGCAAGGGGCTCGGAGGGATCTCGCCGAGGATCCGGCTCCGGCCCGTCAGCGAGGCGGCGCGGCTCCGTGGGCTCGAGGTGGAGGAGCTGCCCCACGAGCAGAAGGTCGTCCGCACGTACGCGACCGCGGTGGTGATCATGCGCCGCCTCTTCGAGGACCTCGCGGCGGGCAAGCTCGTCCTGCCGCGGAGGGTCAAGAGGGTCGCGCAGAAGCTGGTCGACCTCTCCGAGGGGGCCACGCCCGCGTACCTCGGGGTCACCGAGATGCGCAACGCCAACCACGACGACGCGGGCCGGGCGGTCAACGGCGCCATCCTCGCGGTCTCGATGGCTCGACAGCTCACGCAGGACAGATCGCTCTTGGCCCAGCTCGCGATGGGAGCGATGCTCCACGACGTCGGGCGACCCCGCGCGGTGGCCCTCCAGAGCGCGGGCGGGCCGGCACTCTCCGGAATAGCGGCCGCGCTCACCGATGACGCGGAGGATCGGCTGGCCGCGGGGACGGCGGCGGTCCTCACCGCGCTCGGACGCCTGAACGAGGCGTCGATCACGCGGACGGTCATCGCCTTCGAATCGCTCTGGCTGCGCCGCGCGTCGAACCTCGGGCCGACGTACTTCGGCGTCCGCTCGCCGACGCTCCAGGCCCGCATGATCGCGGTGGCCAGGCGCTACAACGACCTGCTCACGCCGGAGCCCGGGCTCCCGGCGCCGCCGCCGGACCTCGCGGTGGGAACCTTGTGGTCGGAGCTCACCGAGCCAGCCCAGCGCGTGGTCGTGCGCCTCTTGGTCTCGGCGCTGCGCATCTACCCCGTCGGGACCGTCGTGGGCCTCTCCACCGGCGAGGTCGCGGAGGTGATTGGCACGCCGCGGGCGAACGGCAGCGGAGCGGCTTCGGGGCTGCCGCTGGTCCGGGTAGTGATGGACAGCGCGGGTGAGGTGCTCGAGCAGCCGATCGAGGTCGACCTCGAGGGCTCGGACCCGCCCCGCGAGATCGTCAAGGTCCTGAGCGTCGAGGGGTGGGTGAAGGGCAAGGACCTGAGCTTCGAGGGCGAAGGCCCGACGCCCGGCGAGGACACGGATCGACCGCCGTGGGAGCAAGGTCGGACGGGCCAGCCGCAGGTCCGGCCGCCGTCGGTGCCGCGAGTGGTCGAGGCCGAGGCGCCGGATCCCCCCGCCAAGCCGCGCGCTGCAGCGCCCGACCGATCGCCGCCGCCCGCGGTCAGGGCGCGCCTAGCGCCGTCCCCGCCCGCGCGCGCGCCGATCGCGGCGCCGCTTACCGGCGGTTCCACGCCGGCTCTCTCGCCTCCCGGCGCGCCGATCGCGCGGGCAGTCGCTCGCGCGCCCGCCGCCACACCGCCGGCAAGCGCCCCGATCGGCATGCCCGTGGCGGCCTCCGCGGAGCCCGCCGCGGCGGCGGAGCCTGCTGGCCGCCCGATCGCAACACCGCCGCCCCGATCCGAGCGGGAGACGAAGCCCCCGCCGGCGAGACGCGGTCCGATCGCGCCGCCGATGCCTGCCGCTGCGCCCCCGGACGCGGCTGCAACGGCGGCCGGCGCGCCTTCCGAGGATTCGTCGGGGTCGGACTCGTTTGCTTCGCTCGGTTCGAGCCCGTCCTCGGTCGCGGCGGCGATGGGGCTGGCGATGCGACCGCCCGCCGTGACGCCGGTACCGGCGAAGGACGAGCCGCGGGCGGCGGTGCCGGACGACCGGACCATCGCCGACGACCGGCCGCCGATCGCCTGGTCGAGACGCCTCGAAGACGCTCCGCCTCCGCAGCCCGTGCGCCCGACGGCGGGGCCGCTACCGAGCGCGCCGACGGGGCAGGACGAGGTGGCGAGCCTCGTTCCGCGCGACGTGGCGCCCGCGGCCCACGGGACGCTGGCGGGGACGCCCGTGGCTCACATCCTCGTCTACATGCTGGACCACGGATGCTCGGGAAGCATCACGTTTCACGAGCCCGACGGCTGGGAGCACATCGTCACCGTGCGCGACGGCGCGCCAGTGATGGCGAAGACCGAGCGCCCGATCGCGCTTCTCGGTCACGAGCTCGCCGCTCGGGGGATCAAGCGGGACGTGATCACGAAGGCGGCCCTGTCCGCGCGGACGATCGGCCTGCTCCTCGGACAGCAGCTCATGGGCGAGGGCGTCATCTCCGAGGCCGACCTCGCGGACGCGCTGTCCAGCCAGGTGGTCCACAAGGTGGCCGGTCTCGCGAACCTGCCCGAGGCGACCCGCTACGCCTACTACCCGGGCCGCGACTTCCTGGAGAACTGGGCTGGAGCAGAGGTGTTCCCAGCCGAGCCCTTGACCACGGTCCTCGAGTGCGTCCGCGGCTGGATGGACCGGGCGCGAATCCTCGGCACCCTGGGCCGGATCGGGACCTTGCCCCTCGACCTTCACCCGCAGTCCAATTGCTCCAGCTTGACGCTGAGCGCGGACGAGCGGGCGGTCTTCGACCTGATCGCCGCGGGCGCTTGCACGCTGCCCGACCTCCTCGACCGAAGGTTGACCGACGTGGAGGTGGTCCGGTCGCTCGTCTACATGCTGGCCATCACGCGCCAGTTCCACTTCTCGAGCTCCAGGGGCGCTCCGATGCGGGGCGGAAAGCGCGGGCACACGTCTCACCCGCGCCGCCACACGCCGAGCCACCCGTCCTTCTCCAAGGTCAGCCAGGTGATCGACCTGCCGCCCGAGATGCTCGCTGACGGTGCTGGCCGCGCGGGGTTCGAGGGGTCGACCTCGGCGGAGCGCGCCACCCTTCCCGAGGTGCCGGACGGGCTCGTGGACGAGGCGGACGAGGTGGCGGTGGACGTCGACGAGTCGGACGTCGAGGTCGCGGTCGAGGTCGACGACTCGGACGTCCAGGCGGCAACGGCCGGGGACGTGGATTCCATCGACGCGCAGTGGAGCGACGACGCCACCGAGGACGGCCAGGTCCCGGGTCTCCCCGAGGGCGCCGACCCGGCGCAGCGACTCCTCGACGCGATGAACGACTTCCGCCTGGCGCAGGATGCGCTCGATCGCGGCGAGCTCCGCGAGGCCGAAGAGCTCGCGCTGCGTGCGGTCGACGGCGATCCCGAGCAGGTCGACCACCTCGCGCTCCTCGCGTGGATACGCGCCCAGCAAGGCGACGCCGCCACCGTCGAGGAGTCGATCGCGACCCTGACCGACGTCCTCGACATGGAGCCCGGACTGATCCGCGCGCTCCTGTACCGCGGCCGCCTCTACAAGCGCACGAAGAGGCTCGAGGAGGCTCTCGGCGACTTCGAGGAGGTCCTGCAGCACAACCCGCGCCACCAGGAGGCGACCAGCGAGGTCGCCGCCCTGCGCAGGCGACCTCGCCGCTGACCCCTCCTCACATCCTCCACTCGCACTCGTCCGGCGCGCAGCACTCGCCGCCGGCGCAGAGCTCGTCGTCGGCGCACTGCTCGCCGCAGTCGCCGCAGTTGGCGGGGTCCGAGTCGAGGTTCACGCAGGCGCCGTCGCATCGCTCCCAGTCCCCGAAGCCGCCTCCGCCGGGGCCGCCGCCTCCACCACCGCCGCCCATCATGCCCCCTCCGCACTCGCACTGCCCGCCGCGACATTCCTCGCCGGGCGCGCAGACGGTCCCGCAGCCCCCGCAGTTCAGGCGGTCGTGGTCGAGGTCGATGCAGACGCCGTCGCAGTTGGCCAGATCCCAGTCGCACTCGCCCGCGCACTCGCCCTCGCTGCAGACCTGATCCGCGTCGCAGGCGACGCCGCACTCGCCGCAGTTGGCCGGGTCCCAGTCGGTGTCGACGCACTGGCCGTCGCACTCGTCTCCGGCTCCCCAGTCGCCGCACTCGCAGTCGCCTCCGAAGCACATCTTGCCACCCGTGCAGACCGTCCCGCATTCGCCGCAGTTCAGCGGGTCGCGATCGAGGTCGGCGCACACGCCCTCGCCGCAGTCTTCGAGCCACCCGCAGTCCTCGGCGCACTCGAAGCCGCGGCAAACCTCCGCGTCCCCGCACGCGATGCCGCACCGGCCGCAGTTGTCCGGGTCGCTCGCCGGGTTCGTGCATACGCCGTCGCAGTCAACCAGCGGGAAGCCGCAGACCACGGGATCGGCGTCGCCGTCCGCGTCCGCGTCGGCATCCGCGTCCGCGTCCGTGTCCGCGTCGGCATCTGCGTCCGCGTCGGCGTCCGCGTCGGCGTCCGCGTCCGCGTCGGCGTCCGCGTCGGCGTCCGCGTCGGCGTCCGCGTCCCCGTCACCGCCGGACCCTCCGTCCGCGGGCGAATGGGACTCACCGCCACAGCCGACCAGACCCACAACCAGAAGAGAGATCACCGAAGCGAGCTTTGCCATCGCAAGCCTCCTCGGGCCGGCATCTTCTCACCAAGCGCCAGGTACTGTCAGCCCCCCTGCCCCATCGCTCACCGGAACGTCGAAACCCGCTGTGGCACAATCGACCGATGCGCGCCCTCATTCGATCATGCCCATCCGGTTGCTTGCCAGACGCGGGCCCAACAGGCGACAGGCGACAGGCAACTGGCAACTGGCAGCCGCCGGACGCACGCGCTGCTC
>JACPQR010000067.1 GCA_016190375.1 Deltaproteobacteria bacterium | reverse complement strand
CGGGTGCGTTGCACGGTCCCGGGTTTCGCCAGACGTAGACGTAGACGTAGGCGTGGTCGTGGACCTTGACGGCGACGGCGATGTGGACGTCGGCGGCCCACGTTTGACGCGACCATCCCTGCGTCAACCGGGGAGCGTCCAGGTTCACGTCCACGTCCACGTCGCCGTCAAGGTCCACGTCGACGGCGACGGCGACGACCACCGAAACTCCGGACCGTGCAACGCACCCCGGGCTGTCTACAGCGTCGCGGGGTCGAAGTCGGCCGAGAACGGGTCGAGGAATTCCACCCCCTCGAGGACCGAGCCCGAATCGAAGTCCTCGGTGAGCACGATCTCGATCTGGTCCAGCTTCGCCGCGGCCCAGATTTGCGCGTCCCAGTAGGAGAGCCGGTGCGCCTTGACCGCCCGAACGGCCTCGAGGACCACGGCCGGCGTCAGGTGGAGGACCGGAAACGCTCGCTCGAGGTTCTCGACCTGCGCGTAGACCTCGTCCGGGCTCATTGGCGGCTCGAGCTTGCGGAGCGCGACGCTGGCGAATTCCGAGAGCGCCTGCGCGGGGAGCTTGGCGCTCGGCTCCGATCCGACGCGCCTCAGCACCTCTTTGGCGCGCTCCCGCTTCGTCGTCTCCCTCAGGTCGTGTGGGTATACGAGGAGGTTGGTGTCTATCAGATACCTGGCGCTCATCGACGGACGAGCCGCGCCTCGCGCTCCTCGTAGAGCTCTTCCCGCCGGAATCGCCCCGGTAGGCGATGTTCTCGGGCGATCGCATCGGCGCGTTCGAGGAAGGCGGCCAGGGCGGTCTCCCTGCCGCTTCGTGGCCGCGACGGAGCCTCGAGCACCCGGTCGAGCGCCTGGCGCACCAGCTCCGCCTCGGAGATCCCGAGCGACCTGGCCTTCTTCTTCAGCGCCCGCTCCTGCCGCTCGTCGATGTAGAGTTGTTTGCGCACCACGACGTATACATCACATACATCAGCTACTTCGTCAATCCTGCGGTTCCCAGGATTTCGCGCTAGTCTCCCGCCGGATGTCCCGCCCAGTCCTCATCCTCAAGACCGGAAGCACGTTGCCCGCGGTGCGCGAGCGCCACGGCGACTTCGACTGGTGGTTCATCGAACCGCTGCAAGCCGACGGAAGAGAGCCGGCCCGCTTTCGAGTGATCGATCTGCCTGCGGGAGCGGATCCAGGCGCGCCCGACGCGTGCGCGGGAGTCGTCATCACGGGATCGCCGCTGTCGATGACCGTTCCCGAGCCCTGGTTCGATCGCGCCATGGAGTTCCTTCGATCCGCGGCGGACGCGGGAGCGCCGATCCTCGGAGTGTGCTTCGGACATCAGATGCTCGCAGCGGCGTTCGGCGGCCGCGTCGAGCAGAACCCCCGCGGTCGCGAGATCGGCACCGTGGAGGTGAGCCTGACCGCCGCGGGCGCGGCCGACGGGCTCTTCGAGGGCCTTGGCCAGCGGTTCAGCGTGAACGCGACGCACGTCGACGCGGTCGTCGAGCTGCCGCCCGGCGCCGTGGTCCTCGCCACGAACGACAGGTGCCCCGTCCAGGCCTACTCTCTCGGAGACCGGATCCGGGCCGTACAGTGGCATCCCGAGATCGGCCGCGAGGTCATTCGCGGCTACATCGCCGGGCGGTCCGAGATCCTGAAGAGAGAGGGGTTCGACCCCGAGGACCTGCTGGCGCGGGCGTCGGACACCCCGTCGGGCGGGCGAATCCTGCGCAACTTCGACCGCCGCTTCGTCGGGACACGGCCGTGAGGCTCCGGCCGCTCGGCTCGACGGGAATCGAGGTGTCCGAGATCGGCCTCGGGACCTGGGGCATGTCGGGCGACTCGTACGGTCCGGTCGACGACTCCGAGTCCGTCCGCCTCGTCGAGCGCGCGATCGAGCTGGGAGTGACGCTGATCGACACCGCGGACGCCTACGGGCGAGGGCGCGTCCTCGGCCTGATCGGCGAAGCCATCCGCGGCAAGCGCGACTCCATCGTGCTGTCGGTCAGGATCGGGAACGACTTCTACCGGTCCGTGGTGAAGAAGAACTTCGCTCCCTCGTACCTGGCGTGGGCGGTCGAGCAGAGCCTGCGGCGGCTCGGGACGGACCGCCTCGATCTCCTTCTCCTGCACAACCCTGCGAACGAGACGCTGCGCAGAGGCGACTGCTTCCGCGCAGCCCGGGACCTGCGAAGCTCCGGCAAGATCAGGGCATGGGGCGCGTCGGTCACGAGCGGGGACGACGCGCGCCTCGCCGTCGACGGCGGCGCCGAGGTCATCCAGCTACCCTACAACCTGTTGCACGGGCAGCCGATGAACGCCGTGATCTCGGACCTCCCCGAGCCGCGACCGGGGCTCATCGCCTACTCGGCGCTCGAGTACGGGATTCTCGCGGGCGCCGCTTCCCCGAGCGCCCGCTTCGGCGAGAAAGATCACCGCCGCCGGCGCTACACCCGCGAGGAGCTGAGGAGCCGGGCCGCGAAGGTCGGCAGGCTCCGCTTCCTCGTCCACGACGACGTGCAGACGATGGCGCAGGCGGCGCTCCGCTTCTGTCTCGCGAATCACGCGCTCTCCTCGGTCCTCGCCGGAACGCGGAGCGCGCTGCATCTCGAACAGGACGTCGAGGCCTCGGTTCCGCCGCCGGCGCTCCCCGAGGCGGATCTCCGCCGGATAGGAGAGGTCCTGGCATGAACGGCTCGTTCGACCTCGAGCTCCGTGTGGCCCACGACGCCGCGCTCGCCGCCGGCGCGGTCATCCTCTCGCACTACGACGGAGAGGTCCGCGTGGAGATGAAGGCCCCGGGAGACCCGGTGACCGTCGCCGACCGCGAGTCGAACCAGCTCATCGTCGACGCGCTCGGTCGAGCCTTCCCGGACGATGCGATCCTCGCCGAGGAGTCGCCCGTCGGAGACTTCCCGGGGTCGTCGGGCGCAGGCGGCGGGAGTGGCGCGGATCGGCGGTGGTGCGTGGACCCGCTCGACGGAACCAAGGAGTTCCTGGCGAAGAACGGCGAGTTCGCCGTGATGATCGGGCTCGCGGTCCAGGGGCGAGCCGTCCTCGGCGTCGTTTACCAGCCCGCCATCGACCTCCTGCTCGAAGGCGTCGTCGGAGTCGGAGCGTGGATCACCTCGAGATCGGACCGCCGGCCCGCCAGCGTCTCGACCACCTCCGACCCGGCCTCGATGCGGCTGGTCGTCTCCCGCTCCCACAGGAGCCCCCTCGTCGATGCCGCGAAGGCGGCTCTGCGCATCTCGGCCGAGAGGATCTCCGGGAGCGTCGGAGTGAAGATCGCCCTGCTCGCCCGACAGGAGGCCGACCTGTACATCCATCCCGGCCGCGGCGTGAAGCTCTGGGACGCCTGCGCTCCCGAGGCGATCCTCGTCGCGGCCGGCGGGAAGATGACCGACACGCGCGGTCAGCTCATTCGATACGACTCGGCCGATCCCGCGCTCGACCGCGGCCTCATCGCGTCCAACGCCCAGGCTCACGAGGCGATAGTCGCCGCGCTGGCGGGCGCGACGGACGCGCGATGAGGGTCTTCAGCGACGCCCGGGCTTCGGCCGGCGCGGCCGGCGCCTGGCTTCGAGCTGCGCCCGAAGCCGCGCGAGCTCCTCCTCGGCGGCCAGACGCGCTGCGTGCTCCTCGTCGCCGCGGGCGGCCTCCCTGTCGGCGCGCTCCCGCTCCCAGCTCGCCCGATCGCGCTCCTTGTCGGCGGCTTCTCGTTCTCTTTCGGCGCGCTCCCGCTCCGCCTCGGTCGGAACGAGCATCTCGCCCTCGGGGCCCAAACCGAGACGAAGCCTGATCGTCTCCGAGCTCCCGACGGCCCGCAGGAAGCAGCCAAGGACCTTGGACTGCACCCGGTCCTCGTTCGTGGCGAGGACGCGCTGAAGTCCTCGACGCCCGACCTGACGCCAGACCTGGAAGCGGATGCGATCGGGCTCCTCCTCGTGGTCCGGGTCGAAGACGATCAGCTCCTGGACGCCGAGCTCGCGGTACAGCTCCGGTCCGTCGATGTAGTCCTTGTCCACGTCCTTCGAGACGACCTCGATTGCGAGGCTCGGGACGATCCCCTCCTCCCAGGTCTTCCATGACGTGACGCGCCGGTCCGGGCGCACGCCCGGGAGGACGAAGACGTCCGGAGCGACCCGACGCCGGATGTCTCCTCGGCGGAAGTAGATGAACTGGTCGGCGCCGGTGAACGCGCGAACCTTCTTCCCGGCGATGTACTGCTCGATGAGCGGGCGCAGCAGCTCCGCGATCCACCGCTGCAGGATGTCCTCGCCCACCTTCTCCTCCACGGGGTAGACGGTCGTGTCCACCGTGACCCGCTCGGTCACAGTCGGCTTGCGCCTGGAGATCGATTGGCCCGATCGCACTGGCACCTCGGCCAACATAGCATGCCGGCCCGCGACCCAGGTGGCTGTCGCGGGGCGAAGTCAGGGGACCGCGCGACCTGACCGCTCGAGTGGCCAGGCAAGTCGAGGTCGCAGGCCCGACGCGCGAGGCCCGCGCCGCGTCGCGCTCCGCCGCCGCTCGCCAACCCCTCGGAATCGCAGGGCCCGACGGCGAAAGGTGCGCCGCCTGGGCTCGAGGCTCGCGGTGCTGCTCGGCGCCGAGGATCTGGCGAGGCGCTTGCTCCAGGTCCACCGGGTCTGGACACAGCGAGCGGGGGCGGAGGCTGGCGAGATGGATACCGCGACGTCCCACGACACCCTGATTGACGTCCTGGAGCACCGCGTGGCGGCTCAGCCCGACCTGAGCGTCTACCGGTTCCTGACCGACCGCGGGAACCAGGAGACGAGCCTCACGACCACCGAGCTGCAGGCCCGGGCCCGCGGCATAGCCGCGCGACTGCAGGCGCTCGGCATGGAGGGTGAGCGCGCGCTCCTGATCTATCCGCCGGGCCTCGACTACATCGAAGCCTTCCTCGGCTGCCTCCATGCCGGTGCCGTCGCGGTGCCCGCCTACCCGCCCGATCCGATGCGGCTCGAGCGCACGGTGCCTCGCTTGCTCGCGATCGCCCGCGATTGCAGGGCCCGCGTGGCTCTCACCATCGCGCCGGTCATGAGCATCGTCGAGTCGCTCGCCCTGAAATACCCGGAGCTCGCCCAGCTCACCTGGATCGCTACCGACGAGGTGCCCGCGTCCGAAGCCGACTCGTGGACCCGGCCCGACGTCTCCGCCGGCACGCTCGCGTTCCTCCAGTACACGTCCGGATCGACGGCGACGCCTCGTGGCGTGATGCTCACGCACGGCAACCTCCTGCACAACTCCGCGATGATCACCGAGGGCTTCGGGGTCACGCCCGGGATGTGCGGCGTGAGCTGGCTGCCGCCCTACCACGACATGGGCCTCATCGGCGGCATCCTGCAGCCGCTCTACGCGGGCGTCTCGACGTTCCTCATGTCGCCGATGGACTTCCTGCAGCGCCCCCTGACCTGGCTGCAGGCGATCTCGCGCCACCGCGCCGCCGCGAGCGGCGGCCCGAACTTCGCGTACGACCTCTGCGTCCGGAGGACGACGCCCGAGCAGCGCGCGGAGCTCGACCTCGGTTGCTGGAAGGTGGCCTACAGCGGCGCGGAGCCCGTTCGCGCCGCCACCCTCGAGAAGTTCGCCGACGCCTTCGCCGTGAGCGGCTTCCGGGCGGAGGCGTTCCTCCCTTGCTACGGCCTGGCCGAGGCGACGCTCTTCGTGACGGGTGGCAGCGCGTCGCCGAAGCCGCGCGTCGAGACCTTCGACGCGGCGGAGCTTGCGCATCACCGTGCGGTCCCGGCCGGCGGCAGCGACCGGCCGCTGGTGAGCTGCGGGCGGGTCGCCGGCAGCCAGCGGCTGATCGTCGTCGACCCCGACACGCTCGAAGAGCTCCCCCCCGACCGCGTCGGCGAGGTGTGGCTGCATGGACCAAGCGTGGCGAGCGGCTACTTCGGGCGGCCCGAGGAGACCGCCGCCACCTTCGCCGGCCACCTGGCCGGCACGGGCGAGGGTCCGTTCCTGCGCACCGGAGACCTCGGCTTCTTGCGCGACGGCGAGCTGTTCATCACCGGGCGCATCAAGGACGTCATCATCGTCGACGGGCGCAACCACTACCCCCAGGACATCGAGCTGACGGTCGAGCGCAGCCATCCCGTCGTGAGGCCCGGTTGTTGCGCCGCCTTCTCGGTGGACGGCCGGGGAGTCGACCGCCTCGTGGTGACCCTCGAGCTGAACCCATCCCGCGTCCAGGGCGGCCCGCCGAGCAGCGGCGAGGTCATCGCCGCCGTTCGTGCGGCCGTGGCTCGCGAGCACGACCTGCGCGTCGACGACATGGTGCTGCTCCAGCCGGGCACCATTCCGAAGACCACGAGCGGCAAGATCCAGCGCCACGCGTGTCGCAACGGCTACCTCGGGGCCGCGCTGCAAGCGTGGACACCCGAGGCGCTGGCGGCTTAGACTTCCGCGCCGCATGCAACGAACCGAGGGTCCGGCGGCGACAACGGTTGGACCCTCCGCAGCGGCGGTCCGCGCCTGGTTGATCGAGCGCGTCGCCGAGCGGCTCGAGGTCGAGCCAGGGAGGATCGATCCCCGGACGCCCTTCGCCTCGCTCGGCCTCGCCTCGCGCGACGCGGTCAGCCTCTCCGGCGAGCTCGAGGACTGGCTGGGGCTGACGCTCCCCGCGACGCTCCTCTGGGAGCACCCGAGCATCGACGCGCTCGCCGCGCACCTGGGGCTCGCCGAGGCCGCACCCGTCGCCGAGATCGAGGAGGTCGCCGTCCAGGAGCCGATAGCCGTCGTCGGGCTCTCGTGCCGCTTTCCCGGCGCCGCCGATCCCGAGGCCTTCTGGACGCTCCTTCACGACGGCGTCGACGCGATCACCGAGGTCCCGCAGGATCGCTGGGACGCGGCCGCCTTCCACGACCCGGATCCGTCGGCGCCGGGGAAGATGACCACGCGGTGGGGCGGCTTCGTCGACGGCATCGACGCTTTCGACCCGCTGTTCTTCGGCATCTCGCCTCGCGAGGCGGCGCGGATGGACCCGCAGCAGAGGCTCCTGTGCGAGGTCGCCTGGGAGGCGCTGGAGAATGCGGGGATCGCCGCGGATCGCTTGCGCGGCAGCCCGGCGGGGGTGTTCGTCGGCATCAGCTCCAGCGACTACGCCATGCTGGCGGAGGGAGCGATCGAGGCTGTCGACGCCTACAGCGGGACCGGCAACGCCCACAGCATCGCCGCCAATCGACTCTCGTACCTCCTCGACCTGCACGGGCCCAGCATGGCCGTCGACACGGCCTGCTCCTCGTCGCTGGTCGCCATCCACCTCGCGTGCCAGTCCCTGCGCGGCAGAGAGTGCGATCTCGCCCTGGCGGGCGGCGTCAACCTCATCATCGCGCCGCACATCACCATCGCGTTCTCGAAGGCGCAGATGATGTCGGCCGACGGCCGGTGCAAGACGTTCGATGCGGCCGCGGACGGCTACGTGCGCGGCGAGGGCTGCGGCCTCGTGGTCCTGAGGCGCCTTCGCGACGCCCAGGCAGCCGGCGACCGGATCCTCGCCGTCGTCCGGGGCTCCGCATGCAATCAAGATGGTCTCTCGAACGGCCTCACCGCCCCGAGTGGCAAGGCGCAGCAGGCGGTGATTCGCCGGGCGCTCGCGTGCGCGGGCGTCCGCGCCGCCGACGTCGGCTACGTCGAGGCCCACGGGACGGGAACGCCGCTGGGCGACCCCATCGAGATGGAGTCGCTGGTGGCCGTGCTCCGCGAGGGGCGGCCGGCCGGGCGACCGTGCCTCGTGGGCTCGGTGAAGACCAACGTCGGCCACCTGGAGGCTGCCGCGGGCGTCGCCGGCTTCATCAAGGTGACGCTGGCGCTGTCCCGCGGCGAGGTCCCGCCGCACTTGCACCTCTCGGAGCTCAACCCCCGCATCGCGACCGGCGGCGTCGTGGAGATCCCGACCGCGCCTCGGCCCTGGCCCGAGGGTGCGCGTCGCTACGCCGGCGTCAGCGCCTTCGGGTTCGGAGGCACGAACGTCCACGCCGTCCTCGAGGAGCCTGCAGAGCCGCCCGCGCGAATGGACGCCGCGGGCGGGCCGCACCTCTTCGCCATCGCCGCCCGCAGCGAGCGGGCGCTGAGGGCGCTCGCCGCGCGCCACGCGGACGCGCTCGAGCACGTCGCCGCGGACGACGTGGCGGACGCCTGCGCGACCGTACGCCGCGGCCGGGTGGCGTTCTCGGAGCGCCTGGCCGTCGTCGGCGCGAGCGCCTCCGAGCTCGGGGCGCGACTGGCGAGCTTCGGCGCCGGGGGCGACGCACCGGACGGCTGCCGTCAGACGGCGCGCCCCGACCAGCCGTCCATCGCCTTCCTGTTCACGGGCCAAGGATCCCAGCACCGGGGGATGGGGCGGCGGCTCTACGACACGGAAGCGGTCTTTCGTCGCACGATCGATCGTTGCGAGGAGCTCTTGCGCCCGCACCTCTCGCTCCCGCTCCGGGACGTCCTGTGGCCGGCCGATGGAGCGGACAGCCCGATCGACCAGACCGGGTACACCCAGCCCGCGCTCCTCGCGCTCGAGGTCGCCCTCGCCGACCTCTGGGCCTCGTGGGGCGTCGTGCCCGCGGCCGTCATGGGACACAGCGTCGGCGAGATCGCCGCCGCCTGCGTGGCCGGCGTCCTCGGGCTCGAGGACGGGATCGCGCTCGTGGCGAACCGCGGCCGACTGATGCAGAGCCTGCCGCGGGACGGGGACATGGTGGCGATCTTCGCGGCCGAGGAGATCGTCGCCGCCGAGGTCGCGCCGCGGTCTCGAGAGGTGTCGATCTCCGCGATGAACGGCCCCACCGAGACGATCGTCTCCGGCGCGAAGGGCGCGGTCGCCGAGGTCGCCCTGCGGCTCGAGGAGCGCGGCTACAGGACGCGGCGCCTGACCGTGTCGCACGCGTTCCATTCGCCCCTGATGGACCCGATCCTCGACGAGCTCGAGGCGATCGCGTCCGGGCTGCGGCTGTCCTCACCGCGGATCGGTCTCGTCTCGAACGTGACCGGCGGCTTCGCACCGGATGACCTGATGAGCCCGCGTTACTTCCGCCGGCATGCCCGCGAGCCCGTGCGCTTCGCTCAATCGATCGCGGCCCTCGCCGAGCGAGGCTTCGACGTGTTCGTCGAGATCGGGCCGGGCGCGACGCTGCTCGGCATGGGACGCCGCTGCCTGCCCGAGGACAGGGGGGTCTGGCTCCCGTCGCTGCGCAAGGGGCAGGACGACCGCGAGCGGGTATCGACGACGCTCGGCGCCCTGTGGGGTCTGGGCGCGCCGGTCGACTGGACGGCCGTGGAGGGTGGCCGGCCGCACCGCAGGCTCTCCCTGCCCACCTATCCCTTCGAGCGCCAGCGCTCTTGGCTCGACGGCGAGCCGAGCTGGCGCAGGGGTCCGCGAGCCGACGACGGGAGCAGTCGCGAGTGGGAGTACGACGTGGGCTGGGAGCCGCGCTCGGAGCCAGCGCCGGCTCCCGCCGGCGACCGACCCTCGTCGTGGCTGGTGCTCGGGGACCGCGAGGGCCTGGGGCAGAAGGTGGCGGCAAAGCTCGAGGCACGTGGGGATCGCTGCGTCCACGTCCGCCCCGGTGCCGAGCTCCGGATGGACGAGGCAGCGCTCACCGTGCCGCCGGCGGACACCGGCGCGCTCGAGCGACTCTGGCGCGTGGCGGTCGAGCCGCTCGGGTTGCCTTGCCGCGGCGTGATCCACCTCTGGAGCCTCGACATCCCGCCCAGCGGGGACGAGTCCGGCGCAGAGATCCAGGCAGCTCAGGCGCTCGGCTGCAGGAGCGCGCTGGCTCTTGCCCAGGCGCTCGCGCGCTGCGCGGCTGCCGCGCCGCCGCCCTTGACGTTCATCACCCGAGGGGCGCAGTCGACGACCGCGGAGCCGATCGCGGCGGCGCAGGCGCCGCTGTGGGGGCTCGGCCGGGTGCTCGCGCTGGAACATCCCGAGCTCTGGGGCCGTCTCGTCGACCTCGATCCCCGAGGGCAGGCCGAGGAGGCGGCGCTGATCGTCGCGGAGGCCCTTGGCGGCGACGCCGAGGACCAGGTCGCGCGCCGCAGCGACCAGCGACTGGTCCCGCGGCTCGGGCGCCTCACGTTGCAGCGTGGCGCGGCCTGGACCTGGCGCGACGACTCCACCTATCTCATCACGGGCGGGCTCGGCGGGCTGGGGCTCTCGTTCGCGAAGCGCCTCGTCGAAGCGGGCGTGCGTCACCTGGCTCTCCTGGGTCGACGAGGGCTGCCCGGGCGCGACACGGAGCAGGCGGCAGCGCTTCGCGCTCTCGAGGAGCGCGGCGCTGCCGTCCGCGTGCTGCGCGCCGACGTCTCGGATGCGGCGAGCCTGGGGGCGGCCATCGCCGAGCTACGCGACGCGCCCCCACTTCGTGGCGTGATCCATGCTGCCGGCGTCGTCACGCCGCTGCCGCTGATGCTGGTCGACCACGACGTCGCCGAGGCGACGCTGCGCCCGAAGGTCGCGGGCGCCTGGAACCTGCACGTCCTGACGCGCGAGAGGCCCCTCGAATGCTTCGTCTGTTTCTCGTCGGTCTCCGCGCTTCTCGGCTCGATCCAACTGGGTCCGTACGCCGCGGCCAACGCTTTCCTCGAAGCGCTCGCCGCGCAGCGCCGCGCCACCGGGCTGCCGGCGCTCACCGTCTCGCTCGGACCGATCGCCGAGGTGGGAATGACCGGCCCACAGGAGCAGGCGCTCCTCGCGAAGATCGGGATGAGGGCGATGCCTCCGGCGCGGGCGCTCGCACCCCTCGAGCGGCTGCTCGCCGCCGGATCGCGGCACGCCGCCGTCGCGGACATCGATTGGGACGTCCTCGCGCCTGTGCTCGAAGCCCGTCGCTCGCGGCCGCTCCTGGAGCGCCTGCGGCCCCGTCCCGATGGCGCCGTGTCGGAGCGCCCGCAGCTCCTCGTCACGCTCGAAGGGACGCCCGTGGGCCGCCGCGAGGAGGTCCTGGCCGACTTCATCCGTGCCGAGCTCGGTCGCGTCCTCGGCGTCGAGCCGGAGCGCGTCGAGCGGCGGCGCGGCTTCTTCGACATGGGCCTCGACTCCTTGATGGCAGTCGAGCTGAAGAGGAAGCTCGAGAAGCAGCTCGGCCTCGACCTCGGCCGCACGGTCACGTTCGAGCACCCCACGATCGACGCCCTGGCGGCGCACGTGGCACCGAGGATAGGCGCCGGATCACCAGGTCCGCCCCCCGAGTCGCCCCGCGGGGCGGCGCCGGCCACCCTCGGCGAAGACGAGGTCACGACCCTCCTCGAGCGCGAGCTCGCGGACCTCGACCGCTAGCCTCCCCCCAGCCCGCGTGGACCAGAGAAGAATTATCCCCGCTCGGGATAATTGTCTTCTGGGATAACCTCCCTGCCCGTCTCGGTCATCCGAGCGACCTTCGATGGCCACATCGAGCGACGACACCAGGACGCCGATCCTCCTCGAGCGCGCGCTCAACGCCATCAGAGACCTGCGCCGGCGGCTCGATGACGTCGAGCGGGCCAGGAGCGAGCCCGTGGCCATCACCGGCCTGTCGTGCCGGTTCCCCGGCGCCGGCGGCCCCGATGCGTTCTGGCGGCTCCTGCACGATGGGCAGGACGCCGTGCGCGAGGTGCCCGCGGGGCGCTGGGACCTCGGACGGCTCTATCATCCCGACCCCGACTAGGAGGTCCACGGGATCGTGACCAGGCACTACGACCTCGCCAAGAGCCTCGTCGAGGCCAACATGGACAAGCTCAAGCTGATCGCCGAGGCGCTGCTCGAGCACGAGGTCCTCGACGGGGCCGACATCGACGCCGTGCTCGAGGGCCGGCCGCTCGTCCGCAAGGCGCGCCCCGTGGCGCCGACCTACGCCGAGAAGGACCGGGCCGCCAAGGAGAAGAAGAAGAGCCTGTTCGCCCCCAAGCCGCGTCCGGTGGAGGGATAGGGACGGTGACCGCGGCGCGCCTGCACCCGCGCGTTCGCGTCGGAAATCGAATCCTCGAGCTGGACGTTCCCCACGTGATGGGGATCCTCAACGTCACGCCGG
>JACPQR010000060.1 GCA_016190375.1 Deltaproteobacteria bacterium | reverse complement strand
GTGCAGGGGGGATTCCCAGCCGGTCCTCCCGAGCTCGGCCGACGAACGAGATCGAACGGCACCACGTCCTCCGGCTGGGGCCAGAACCCTGAGGTCTTGGCTCCTGGCCCGACGAGCCCAGAAGGAACCCTTCCCGCCTTCCCGCCTTCCTGTTGGTCCGGAACCCAGGGAGTGGGAATCGCACGGACGCTCGCGGCGACGGCGTTACTCGTCGGTCTTGCGGCGGCGGCGATCTGGGTGCCGGCCGTGCCGCGGATCTTGACCGACCCGAAGACGTACGCGTCCGTTCACTTCACCGACCGCGACGAGAACCCGCTGCGGCAGGCGCGCGGCGGTCGTGGCGAGCACGCGACGTGGATCGAGCTCGCGCGAATCCCTCCCGAGCTCGTGCAGGCCACCGTCATCTCGGAGGACGCGGACTTCCTGTACCACCACGGCGTCGATCCCACGGGTGCCGTTCGGGCGGTGGCCCTCGACCTGGGCGAGATGAGGGTCGTGTCGGGGGGATCCACCATCACGATGCAGCTCGCGCGGATCGCGTGGAAGCTGCCGCGGAACCTCTGGGGCAAGGTCCTGCAGGCGGGCCTCGCGACGTGGCTCGAGCTGAGGATGTCGAAGCGCGAGATCCTCGAGGCATATCTCAACCTCGCGCCGTACGGGCGAGAGGTCGTCGGGATCGAGGAGGCCTCGCGCGCGTTCCTCGGAAAGCCCGTGGCGCACCTGACCCTCGGCGAGGCGGCGGCGCTCGCGTCGCTGCCGCGGTCGCCGGCGCTCTACGACCCGTACCGGTTCGAGGAGAGGCTGCGGGTGCGCCGCCGGCACGTCCTCGGGCTGATGGTCGGGCGCGGCGCCATGGATCGCTCGCGGGCGCGACGCGCCGCCGCCGAGCCCCTGTACCTGCAGCCGCCCGGCCGCTCGTTCCGTGCCCCGCACCTGGTCGAGGTCGCCCGCGCCGAGGCCGCGCGAGCCGGCGTCCTGGAGCATGCCGCGCGGATCCGGACCACGCTCGATCCGGCGGTGCAGGCCGCGGCGCTCCACGCCTGCGGTCGCGTCCCGCGCGAGCTCGGCGACCGCAACGTCTCGGGCTGCGCGGTCGTCGCGCTCAGGGCGTCGACTTCGGAGCTCCTCGCCGTCGTCGGCTCGGCGCGCTGGGACGACGAGGAGCACGGCGGCCAGGTCAACGGCGCCCTCGCGCTCCGCCAGCCTGGCAGCACGCTGAAGCCCTTCGTCTACGGCCTCGCTTTCGAGGAGGGGCTGACACCCGCGAGCCTGCTCTTCGACGTCGAGAGCCACTTCGCGACGCCGCAGGGCGACTTCGTCCCCAGGAACTACGACGACCGCCACCACGGTCCGGTCCGCGCACGCGAGGCCCTCGCCAACTCCTACAACATCCCCGCGGTCCTCCTCGCCGAGCGGCTCGGTCCCGACGCCGTCCTCGGGCGCCTCCGCGCGCTCGGCTTCTGGACGCTCGACCAGGATGCCACTCACTACGGTGTCGGGCTGGCGCTGGGCGACGGCGAGGTGCGGCTCCTCGATCTCGCCGCGGCCTACGCCGCAATCGCGCGTGGCGGCACGCTCCTCGGCCCGACCGCGCTGCGCGAGGTCCGCGATCCGCGGGGCCGTCCCCTGTCCTTGCCGCGGCGCGAGGCCCGGAGGGTCATGAGCCCCGAGATCGCGTACCTCCTGACCGACATCCTGTCCGATCGCGAGGCCCGCCTCGGCGCCTTCGGCGACTCGAGCGCGCTCGACCTGCCGTTCCCCGTCTCCGTCAAGACGGGCACCTCGAAGGGCTACCGCGACAACTGGACCGTGGGCTTCGCCGGCGACGTCGTCGTGGCCGTCTGGGTGGGCAACTTCGACGGCTCCGAGATGCACGGCGTCTCGGGCGTCACCGGCGCCGCGCCGGTCTTCCGCGCGGTCATGACCTCGGCCTTCGGCGACCAGGCCCCCGGTCGCCTCCCTTCGCCGCCCGGCGGGATCACGACCGCACGCGTCTGCCCGCTCTCGGGCGCGCTCCCGGGACCGAGCTGCCCGCGCACGATCACCGAGAGATTCCTCGCCGGCACCGAACCGCGCGACACCTGCCCGCTTCACGAGACCGTCGCGATCGATCGGCGAAATGGCCTTCGCGCTGGCTCGGGCTGCCGCTCGGACCACACCGTGCTGCGCCGCTTCGCGCACCTGCCGGCGGGGCTAGAGCGCTGGGCAGCGGGCCGCCTCTGGCCGCTGCCGCCCGATCGCTACTCGCCCTTCTGCCCGGGCCCGGACACGACCAGGGCCGCGTCGGTCACCCTGACCTTCCCGCTCTCGGGCGACCGCTTCGTCATCGACCGCTCGCGCCCACGCGCCCACCAGGCCGTTCCCCTGCGCGCCCGGGTACAGGGCGCCGACCGCGTCATCTTCCTCGTCGACGGCCGCCCCGTCGCCGAAGTCGGCGCGCCCTTCGAGGCGACGTGGCTCCCCACCCACGGCGAGCACCAGCTCACGGCCAGGACGGGGACGGCGTCGGTGTCGATCCCGGTGCTCGTGGAGTAGGGAGAGCGGTCGAGCTACTCGTCGCCTACCTTGGAGAGGCACTCCAGGTGAACGACCGAGCCGGCGAGGGGAACGGCGGAGCCCTGGAAGTTGACCTTGCCGGTCGACGGGCAATCGGCGCTCTGGTCGCCCGGAACGTACTCCCAGTAGTCGCCGCTCGCGTTGAAGCGGGAGCACTCGGTCAGATCCTGGCCAAGCTCGTCGCGCGTTCTGTCGCCCTCGCCGTCGCCCTTCTGGCAGATCTGGCAGCGGCGCTGCTCGCCGGTCACGCCCAGATCGATGCGGCCGGGCGGGCAGTCGTCCGAGGTCGTCAGCGTCTCCTGCACGATGCAGCGGACCTGGTTCGAGGCGTTCGGGTCCAGCGGGCGGGCCAGGCAGGCGCCGAGGACCTTCGACTGGATGAGCGAAGTGATGGCGCGCATCGCGGGACCGAAGTCCGCCTCGCAGATCGACTGCACGATGCCGTTGTTGCCCTCGTGGTTGATCTGCTTGATGAACTCGACGATGCGGCGCGGTGGGAAGGCCTCGCCCAAGCCGGGGACATCGCAGCTAGGCGTCAGCCGCTCGCCCTGGCCTTCGGCCGAGTTGTCGACGACCTCCTGCATCTTCGGGTGATCGAGGAGGCACTGGAAGTCGGAGTCGGTCATGTTCGTCAGGTTGCAGCTGGAGTCGGGCGGGATCCCGACGATGCCGGCGACGACGAGGCGCTCGGGGTTGTCGGGGCGGAGCGCGAGGATGGCGTCGACGTAGTAATCGACCGGCGCGACGTACTGGTCGCGGTGGGCGAAGCAGCGCAGGTTGAGCGGCCCGAGCTGGAGCTGGGTGTTGAAGATGTCGGTCGCGTTTCTGACGTCTTCGCGTACGGAGCAGTCCTCCTCGTCGGTGACCATCAGGATCGCCAGGAGCGAGTCGTCGCGGAGGAAGCCCGCGTTCGCGCCGGCCGCGTGATCGGTCAGCGCCTTGCGAACCGCCTTGAGCTGCTGCTCGAAGCCGCAGCCGCCCGTCCCGAGCACCGCGATGCAGGAGAAGGCCTGGGAGAGCGCTGCCGCGTCGTCGTCCTCGCCCCACGAAAGGTAGCTCGGATAGCTGTCGTCGCAGTTCGCCACCAGGTCGCTCGGGGTGTTCTGCAGGATCCCATCGTCGCCGTCGACCGCGTTCTCGCAGGTCGTGACGGCGTACCCCCCGGTTCCCATGTCGGTGTCTACCACGCCGATGTGCAGGTCCGAGACGGGCGGATAGTCGCTCTGTCCGTCGCCGTCGCTGTCGGGCGGATCCGTCAGGCGGTCGATCAGGATCGGGAAGTTCGTGGCCAGGTTGGCCTGCTCCTGGGCCATCGAGTTCGAGTTATCGACCAGCACCAGGAGGTCGACCGCGTCGGACTCGGCCTGAGTGATGACGATGCTGGTCCCGGACTGGACCACGGGCTCCACGGGACCGAGCTCGCGGTTCGGGCACCCGAACAGGGTGAGCGCCAGGCCGAGGGCCGCGCCGAGTCGGAGGCCCTTCAGGATCATCTGCGTCATGTCGATCTCCTCTGCTCCAGGCCGTGAATCCTATCCGGACGGACCACGGGGGATCAAGGCGAGATGCAACCGCGAGGCCGCCGATTTCCCGAGGAGCTTCGCGGCGGCGGAGCGCGAAAGGCGCCGCCGAGGTTGGCCGGACGGTCAACGACGTTGGCAACGGCGGGGCATGAGCTCTACGGCTCGAGCGGGCCGCCCACCGCCGAGAGGCACTCCAGGCGGACGTCGCTTCCCGACTGGGCGACGGCGCGCCCCTCGAACTGGATCTGGCCCGAGGGGCAGCGGCTGGTCTCGGAGACGTAGCGCCAGTAGTCGCCGGAGGCGGCCGGGTCGGCGCAGGCTCCGAGGTCGGTGCCGATCTCGTCCCGCAGGCGGTCGCGGGTTCCGTCGCCGATCTGACAGACCTGGCACTGGCGGTCGTCGCGAGCGTCCAGGCCGAGATCGATGCGGCCGGCGGGGCAGCGATCGCCGGTGGCCAGGGTCTCGACGACCCGGCACTCGACCCGGCCGTCGGCGTCGGGCTGGAGCCGGCGGGCGAGGCAGGCGCCGTCGAACTTCGACTGGATCAGGGACGAGATCGCCTCCAGCGCCGGGCGGAAGTCCGCCTCGCAGATGGACCGGACGATCCCCGCGCCGCCGCCGTCGTCGACCTGTCGGATCGTCTCCACGATCCTCCGGGGCGGATCCGCGCGACCGAGCCCCGGGACCGAGCAGCCCGGCTCGAGGCGCTGCCCCGACGAGTCGGGGACGAGCTGCATCGAGGGAAGCGCGAGGAGGCAGTCGTAGTCTCCCGCGGCGCAGGGCTCGCCGAGCGGCACTCCGACGATGCCGGCCATCACGATGCGCTCGGGGTGGTCGGGACGCAGCGCGAGGATCTGCTGCGCGTACGACTCGACGGAGGCCAGAAACTGCGGACCGAGCTCGTAGCAGCGAAGCTCCTTGGGAACGTCGCCGCGGATCCTCGTGTCGAAGAAGTCCTGCCAGCCTGGCCTGTCCTCGGCGACGGAGCAATCCTCCTCATCGGTCACGAGGAGGATCGCGAGGAGCGAGTCTTCGCGGAGGAACCCCGCGTTGGCGCCGTTCGCGTGGGTCGTCAGCGCCTTCGTCACGGCCTCGAGCTGCTGCTCGAACCCGCAGCCATCGGTGCCCAGCGTCGCCAGGCACGCGAAGTCTCGATCCATCGCCGACGGGTCGTCACCGGCGCGATAGGACAGGAACGTGGGATAGTCCCCCGCGCAGCCCTCGGTAGTCGGGGAGTGCTGGAGCATCCCGTCGTCGCCGGCCGGCCCGCCGTCGCACACGGGGAAGCCGGCCGCGCCCATGTCCGTGCTGATGATGCCGACGTGCAGATCCTGGACGGGTGCGTGGTCCGGCTTGCCGTCGCCGTCCTCGTCCGCCGGGCTCGTGAGCGTCTCGACCAGAACGCCGAAGTTGCGGGTGAGGTTCTCCTGCTCGAGCTCCATCGAGAGCGAGTCGTCGACGAGCACGAGCAGGTCGACGGCGTCGTCGGTGGGCTGGTAGAGCCTGAGCGTGGTGCCCTGCAGGACCTCCGGCTCGACGCTTCCGAGATCGGGTTGACTGCAGCCGGCCAGCGCCAACGCGATGCCGGCCTGCCAGGGAATAGCCATGACCTTGCCTTCCATCTCGTCCTCCATCCCGTCGCGAACCGACGAGGTTGCAAACCTCGTTGCCGGTGTTTCCGCAGTCATCCCGCGGGGTACGCTGCGAGCTGGGGCGCGAGGCGTTGGCGGAAGTGCAAACGAGGTTGGCAGCACACGGTGGGGGACGGATCACGGTTTCTCGGTTTCGCCCGAAGCAGGCCTCGCGCCTATCCGAGAAACCGTGATCCGTCCCCCCTCGCAAGAAGTCGCGGGGGTGTGATAGATCTTGCCGGTGCCTGCAGATTTTGCGAGACGGGTGCTGATAGTCGATGACGAGGAGAACCTCCGGCTCATGCTGCGAACGCTCTTGCGCAAGGGCGGCTACGACGTGGAGCTCGCCGCGTCCGGGCAGGAGGCCCTCGTGCGGCTCGAGGCGGGCGGGATCGACGTCGTCCTCACCGACATCCGGATGCCGCGCATGGGCGGGCTCGATCTCCTCAAGGAGGCCCAGAACCGCGGATCGAGCGCGACGTTCATCGTCATGAGCGCGTACGGCAGCCTCGACCTCGCGATCGACGCGATGAAGGCGGGCGCCTACGACTACATCTCGAAGCCGTTCAAGCCCGACGAGATCATCCTCACGCTGCGCAAGGCCGAGGAGCGCGAGGCGCTGCGTCGCGAGAACACCAAGCTCAAGGCCGAGCTGAGGCGGGTCGAGAGGCCCGAGGACATCATCGGCGGGTCCCGCGGGATGCAGGACGTCCTCAAGACCGTCGCGAAGGTCGCCGAGTACAAGAGCACCGTCCTCATCACCGGCGAGAGCGGGACGGGCAAGGAGCTG
>JACPQR010000063.1 GCA_016190375.1 Deltaproteobacteria bacterium | reverse complement strand
GCCGACCACGTCCACGATCACGTCCACGACCACGAATATCACCCCCTGCGCACGGCTGTTCCGCCTCGTTTCCACCTGCAAACTGGGAAATGCACCCAAGTGAATTCGCCTCCGCTCGCCCGGAAGACCGCCGAGGACGCTCATGAAAGTCAAGCTCTGGCACGAGTTCAGGTTCGAGGCCGCACACAGACTGCCGAACGTGGCGGAAGGTCACAAGTGCGCGCGGCTGCATGGCCACAGCTTCAAGATCGAGGTGGCCGTCGAGGGGCCGGTCGACGAACGAACGGGGTGGCTCGTGGACTTCGGCGTCCTCGAGGAGGCCTGGCGGCCGCTTTACGCCCAGCTCGACCACAACTACCTCAACGAGATCTCCGGCCTCGAGAACCCGACCAGCGAGAACCTGGCGCGCTGGATCTGGGCCAGGATGCGCCCGGCGCTGCCGCTCATGACGAGGGTCGTCGTGCACGAGATCTGCGTCGCCCGCTGCGAGTACGCCGGCGATTGAGGGGCGGCCCGTGCACGGCCGTGCACGGTGCGGGAACCCCGGATGCTCCACACGACGCGCCGGTGTGATCTGCCCGTGAAAACCGGCGTTCCCTGGCCCAGAGGCGCGGCCCGGGACTTGCCTCCCTGCTGTCCGTGCGGCTCTCCACGTTGGTCCTGGCGGTCGTCACCGGCATCTCGACCCTGGCCGCCGGCACGTCCGGCCTGGCAATCCGACGCAGCGACGTCCTCGCGGACGCTCAGTCGTGGGTAGATGCCGGCGTCCCCTACTCGCAGGGTCTCTGGGGCTCCTACTGCGTCTGGGACTACTGCTACCCGGACCCGCTGCGCGGCGGCGGTTGCTATCGCTCCGACTGCTCGGGCTTCGTCTCCGCGACCTGGGGGCTCGACGCGCCAGGGCTCAACACCTGGGGGATTTGCGACGGATCGATCTCGCACGAGATCTCCTGGGACGAGCTGCAGCCGGGCGACGCGCTGATCCTCTGCGACCAGCACGTGATGCTCTTCAAGCAGTGGATCGACGGCGACACGTTCGAGGGCGTCGAGGAGTACTCCTGCGGGAACTACGCGGAGATCCGGCGGCACAGCGCCTCGGGTCTGCGGGCCGACGGCTACATGGCGATTCGCTACAACCAGATCGAGGACGACCCGCCCCCCAACCCGCCGCCGACGGGCTGGATCGACGGCGCAGGGTGCGAGGTGAAGGGGTGGGCGCAGGATCCCGACAGCCCGGACGCGGCGCTGGGCATCCACGTTTACGTGGGCGGTCCGGCCGGCGATCCCAACGCGTACGGCCTCGACCTCGGAGCCGCCGCGGGCAGCCGCGCGGACCTGTGCGACGTGATCGGATCGTGCAATCACGGTTTCGAGCACGAGATCCCGCCGGCCTGGCGCGACGGGGTGTCACGGCCGTTCTACGCGTACACGTTCGACGCCAGCGAAGGCTTCCCGGTGCTCCTCGAGGGATCGCCCCTGAACGGGAGCTGCCCGCGGATGGATCCTCCGCTGGCGTCGCAGGACGGTATCAAGCGCCTGATCGAAGGACCCGTGTCGCTCGAGGCCTGGCGATGGACCTGGCTCGACGTGGCGCCTCTGGAGGACTCCACGGTCTCGAGGTACGACGACGGCCCGAGCTTCCCGGGCGCTCCGCGAGCGGTGCAGGCCGACGACGGCTCGCCAGAGGTCTGGGTGATCGACGGCGATGTGCGGCGCCACGTCGTGGAGACCGCCTCGCTCGTCGCGTGGGGGCTCGATGGCCAGGTGCAGGTCATGGCGACTGCCGAGCTCGAGGCATTCGACGAAGGCCTCGACTGGCCCGAAGCGCCGTTCGTCTTCAAGGGCAGCGGTCCGGAGACCTACGTGCTCGACCAGGCTCCACCCGACGAGACCGCCGAGCCCGAGCTGACCGGCGACGACGCCGATCCGGACGACCTGGCGCCGGGCTACTCCGGCGGGCCTTCCGGGGCGGAAGCGGCCGGCGGTCTGGCGGCGGGTTGCTCCGTGTCTCACCAGCCTGCTGCAAGCACGGCCCTGTTCTCCCTGTTCTCCCTGTTCTCCCTCCTTTCGTTGCTGCTCGCCCGCGCCCACCCGCACCGCAGGTAGGCGGCCGGGGCGCACGATTGCATGCCGGCCTTTCGGGCGCCGGCGAGCCGGCGCCCGAAAGGCCGGCATGCCCGCCGACGCAGTGCAGCCGGTCCGCCGCCGGCCACGGCGGCGGACCGGCTGCAACCCGTGGCCTCCGCGCGCCGCCCGTGCGACGATTGCGCCGCATGATCCAGCTTCGCGCCTTCGGGCGCACGGACGTCGGGCGGGTCCGGGAGGCCAACGAGGACTCCTTCTGCGTCGATCCGGCGAGCAGGCTCTTCATCGTCGCGGACGGCGTGGGAGGGCACAACGCCGGAGAGGTGGCGAGCGGCATGGTCGTCTCGGAGCTGCGGGCCGAGCTCGACGATCCGTTCGCGCAAAGGACGTTCGATCGCTTCCGGAACGACCCATCCCTCGACACGCGGCGCGAGGTGCAGCAGCTCCTGGTCGGCGCGGTCCATGCCGTGCACGCCCGCATCTACGAGCGCGCTCAGGCCGAGCCCGACAAGCGGGGGATGGGAACCACGCTCGAGGCGATGATCGTCCTCGGCCGAGACGCGTTCCTGGTCCACGCCGGCGACAGCCGCATCTATCTCCTGCGTGACCGCTCGGTCCTGCAGGTGACGCAGGACCATTCCCTCCTGGAGACGCTGCTCGCTGCCGGAAGAGGCACGCGAGAGGAGCTGTCCCTCTCGACCATGAAGAGCGCCGTGGTCAACGCCGTCGGAGCCACACCGGATCTCGCCGTCGACACGCTGCACTTCTCCCTCACGACCGGCGATCGGTTCCTGCTCTGCTCCGACGGGCTGCACGAGTATTTCCCCGACGAGGAGGAGCTCGGCACGGTGCTCGACGCACACCCGGGCGAGGCCGGCGTTGCGCGTCTGGTCGAGATGGCGAACGAGCGAGGCGGCAAGGACAACATCACCGCGGTCCTGGTGTGGATCCTGTCGGTGCCCGGGCCGCAGATCTCCCGCGACCTCAAGCACGACCTTCAGGCGCTCAAGTCCGCTCCGCTCTTCGAGGGCCTGAGCATCCAGGAGGCGCTCCAGACGCTCCGGATCTGCGTCGAGCGCGACATGCGTGCCGGCGAGGCCCTGCCCCGCATCACGACCGGCGACGACACGGCCTACCTGGTCCTCGAAGGGACGATGGTCACGGCGCGGGGCGACTCTGTGGGGCCCGGCACTCTCGTGCACCCTCAGGCGCTCGTCGGAGGCGACGAGCCCGACGGGCTCGCCCATGCCCCCTTCCCCGGCCGCGTCCTCGCGATCCGCCGCAACGACTTCCTGCGCCTGTGCAACGACCACCGGGGGCTCGGGGTCAAGCTGCTCATCTCGCTCTGCAGGATCCTCGCCCACCACACCACGAACGAGTAAGGGCGCCCCCTGGCCACCGCGGGTGGGCGGCCTTATCGAAGGTGCATGCCCGAAAACCGCCTGGCCGGTGAGTCGTCGCCGTACCTGCGCCAGCACGCGCACAATCCGGTGGACTGGTACCCGTGGGGGCCCGAGGCGTTCGATCGCGCGCGGCGCGAGCAGAAACCGGTCCTCCTGTCGATCGGCTACAGCGCCTGTCACTGGTGCCACGTGATGGAGCGCGAGAGCTTCGAGTCGGAGCCGATCGCGGCGCAGATGAACCGCGACTTCGTCTGCGTCAAGGTCGATCGCGAGGAGCGGCCCGACGTCGACCACGTCTACCAGCTCTTCGTGCAGCTCGCGGGTCAAGGCGCTGGCGGCTGGCCGCTCACGGTGTTCCTCCTGCCGGACGGTCGGCCGTTCTTCGGAGGCACGTACTTCCCGCCACGGGACGGCAAGGGGCTTGCGGGCATGCCGCGGCTCCTGACTGCCGTCGCGGAGGCGTGGCGCGCCCGCCGTGACGCGCTCGAAGAAGGCGCCGGCGAGGCCACCGACGCCATCCGTCAGATGCCGTCCCTGCTGCGCCAGGCCGCCGAGCCCTCTGAGGACTGCCTTCCGGACGCGGCGCGCGCGCTCGCGATGCGGTTCGATCGCATCCATGGCGGCTTCGGCGATCGCCCGAAGTTCCCGAGCACGATGGCGCTCGACCTCCTGCTCCGGCACCACCACGCCACTCGAGATCCGCAATCGCTCGAGATGGTGAAGCTCTCGCTCGATGCGATGAAGGACGGCGGGCTCCGCGATCACCTGGCCGGCGGCTTCCATCGCTACAGCGTCGACGAGCGCTGGGAGGTCCCCCACTTCGAGAAGATGCTCTACGACAACGCGCTCTTCGTCCGTGTCTACCTCGATGCCTACCGGGCGACCGGCATCGAGGCCTACGCCGACGTCGCGCGCGAGACCCTGCGCTGGGCGCTCGACGAGATGGCGTCCCCCCAGGGCGCGTTCTACTCGACGCTCGACGCCGACAGCGAGGGCGTCGAGGGCAGGTACTACGTCTGGACGCCAGACCAAGTCCGCGAGGCGGCCGGCGCCGAGGACGGCGACGCGTTCTGTCTCCGTTACGGAGTCTCCTCGCCAGGGAACCTGGAGGGCGGCGCGTCGGTCCTGCACGTGAACCGCTCCCTCGAGGCCATCGCGGCGCGGCTGGGTCGGTCGGTCGACGACGTGGCCACGGCCATCGCCCGTGCGCGCGGGAGACTCCTCGACGCGCGAGCGGGACGCCCGAGACCCTTCCGGGACGAGAAGGTCATCGCGGGCTGGAACGGCCTGATGGTCAGCGCGCTCGCCGATGCGTGGGGCTGCCTCGGCGATCCGGCGCACCTCGTCGGCGCCAGCCGGGCCGCGCGGTTCCTCGCCGACAGGATGCTCGAGGGCGGCAGGCTCGCCCGGATCTTCATGGAAGGGAGCGCGCGGATCGACGGCTTCGTCGAGGACTACGCCCTGGTGGCCCGGGCCATGGTCGACCTGTACGAGGCGACCCTCGATGGCCAGTGGCTCGGCGTCGCGAGGCGCCTGACGGAGGCGCTCATCGTGCGCTTCTGGGACGAGACGAGCGGGACCTTGTGGTTCGCGCCTGCCGAGCTCGACGGGCTTCCCGCGCGTCCCTCCGACGCCTTCGATGGCGCCCTGCCCTCCGGCATGAGCGCGGCCGCCAACCTCCTCCTGAGGACCGCCGTCGTGACGGGCGAGGCTCGCCACCAGGCCATCGCCGAGCGTCTGATCCGCGACTACCTCGGGACCGCGCTCGAGAACCCCTTCGGCCTGACGAACCTGCTCTGCGCGGCCGACATGCTGTCGCGCGGCGCCACCGAGGTCGCGATCGCGGGCGACCCGCTCGATCCCGACACATTTGCCCTCGTCCGGGCTGCCGCTCATCCGTTCGAGCCCAACCGCGTCATCCGTCTCGTCGAGGAAGCCGCCGACCCACTCGGGCGCAGGCGCATCGACGGCAAGCCGACGGCCTTTGTCTGCCACGGGCGCGCGTGCTCGGCGCCGGTCACGGACCCCGCCGCGCTGGAAGAGCTCCTGCGGCGTTGAACCGGGCTCGGGGGGTCATCGGGCCGCTTCGCGGCCCGCCAAGCACCTGGCGCCAAGCACCTGGCGCCAAGCCCCCTGGTTGCGCTCGGGGCGCGGTGGTAACGTGCGTTGCCGCGGCGCGCCGCCGGAGGCGGCGAGCAAGGCGGCGAGCGAGGCGGCGAGCAAAGAGGGGAAGCCATGTCAGAGACCGTCCTGAACTACATCGGTGGAGAATGGTCCCGCGCGCAGTCGGGCGCGACCGCGGAGCGGCGAAACCCGGCCTGCACGGACGAGCTCGTGGCGACGTTCCCGCGTTCGGGGCGCGAGGACGTGGAGAAGGCGGTCCGGGCGGCGAGAGAGGCGTTCGAGGGGTGGAGGCGGACGCCGGCGCCGCGTCGCGGGGACATCCTGTTCCGGGCGCTGCGCCTCTTCGAGCTCCGCAAGGAGGAGGTCGCCCGCGCGATGACGCGGGAGGAGGGCAAGACCCTGCGCGAGTCCCGCGGCGAGGTCCAGAAATCGCTCAACGTCCTCGAGTTCGTGGCAGGCGAGGCCAGGCGATTGAACGGTGAGACCGTGCCCTCCGAGATGCCCTCGACCTTCTGCTACACGGTGCGCGAGCCGCTGGGGGTCGTGGCGGTGATCACGCCGTGGAACTTCCCCGTGGCCATCCCCGCCTGGAAGATCGCGCCCGCCCTCGTGGCCGGAAACACCGTGGTCTTCAAGCCCGCGTCCGCGACGCCGGTCACGGCCCGGATCCTCGTCGAGGTCCTCGTCGAGGCCGGCGTGCCGAGAGGCGTCCTGAACCTCGTCTACGGCGACGGCGGGAGCATCGGCTCGATGCTCGTGGACCATCCCGACGTGCGCGCGGTCTCGTTCACGGGCTCGAACGAGGTGGGATCGAAGCTCCACGCGGACGCCGCGAAGACGCACAAGAAGGTGCTCTGCGAGATGGGCGGGAAGAACCCGCTGGTCGTCCTCGAGGACGCCGACGTCGAGCTGGCCGCGGTCGCGGCCGCCCAGGGGGCGTTCGGATCGACCGGGCAGCGTTGCACCGCGACGAGCCGGGCGATCGTCGCGCGCTCCCGCCTGGAAGAGTTCCTGAGGTACGTGGAGCGCGAGGCGAGGGCCATCGTGGTCGGCGACGGCATGAAGGAGAGCACGACCATGGGCCCCTGCGTGGACGAGCGGCAGCACCGCACCGTGCTCGAGTACCTCGCCATCGCACGGGATGAGGGCGCGCGGTTCGTGACGGGCGGCGACAGGCTCTCGGCCAGCGCGCTGCAGATGGGGTACTTCGTACCTCCGACGATCCTGGCGGACGTGAAGCCGTCGATGAGGGTGGCCCAGGAGGAGATCTTCGGTCCCGTCCTGTCGGTCATCGCGGTCGACTCGTTCGAGGAGGCGATCGAGGTCTCGAACGACGTCAGGTACGGCCTCGCCGCTTCGATCTACACAGAGGACGTGGAGCGCGTCATGCGGTTCATCGACCGGATCGAGGTGGGGATCGTGCACATCAACTCGCCGACGGTCGGCGGCGAGGCTCAGCTCCCCTTTGGCGGGATGAAGGCCACCGGCGTGGGCGGCCGCGAGATGGGCAGGACGGCGATCGAGTTCTTCACGGAGTGGAAGACCGTGTACGTCGACTACACGGGCTCGAAGCGAGAGACGAATATCTACTGAGGCACGAGGAGATCGACATGACGCGCGTGATCAAGAGCGGGCTCATCCAGTGCGCGAACCCGCTGAATGACGAATCGAAGCCCGTTCCCGAGATCCAGGAGGCGATGTTCGCCAGGCACCTCCCGTTCATCGAGGAGGCGGGAAAGAAGAAGGTCCAGATCCTGTGCCTGCAGGAGATCTTCAACGGCCCGTACTTCTGCCCGAGCCAGGACAAGCGCTGGTACGACGCGGCGGAGCCGGTCCCGGGCCCTACCGTCGAGCGCCTTCAGCCGCTCGCGCGCAAGCACGAGATGGCGATCGTCGTCCCGGTCTACGAGCGGGAGATGGCGGGCGTCTACTACAACACGGCCGCCGTCCTCGACGCCGACGGTAAGTATCTCGGGAAGTACCGCAAGAATCACATCCCGCAGACCGCGGGCTTCTGGGAGAAGTACTTCTTCAAGCCCGGGAACCTCGGCTACCCGTCGTTCCAGACCCAGTGGGCGAGGATCGGCGTCTACATCTGCTACGACCGTCACTTCCCGGAGGGCGCTCGCCTGCTCGGGCTCGCCGGCGCCGAGATCGTCTACAACCCCTCCGCGACCGTCGCGGGCCTGTCACAGTACCTGTGGAAGCTCGAGCAGCCTGCGCACGCCGTCGCGAACGGCTACTACATGGGCTGCATCAACAGGGTCGGCACCGAGGCGCCCTGGGGCATCGGGAAGTTCTACGGAACGAGCTACTTCGTCGATCCTCGCGGAAGAATCCTGGCCGAGGCCGGCGAGGACCACGACGAGCTCGTCGTGGCCGATCTCGACCTGGACGTGATCGAGGAGGTGCGCCGCACCTGGCAGTTCTTCCGCGACCGGCGCCCCGAGACGTACGGGGACATGGTCAGGCAGCTTCCGTAGCCTGTCATCCGAACAGGAGATGGGGCGCCAACCGCCGGTGGTGAGTGACGAGGCCCTCGCGGTTCATCGGGCGAGCATCGTCGTCGATCTCCACGCCGACACGCCCTCGCTCCTCCGGCTCGGGTACGACATCGGAAAGCGCCACACGCCGCCCCTGCCGCGAGCCGCCCTCGGAGTCCACGTCGACCTCCCACGGATGCGGGAGGGCGGCCAGTGCGGGCAGATGTTCGGGCTGGTCTCGCTGCCGCTGCGCAAGGGACCCGCCGAGGTCATCCACCGTCAGATCACGCTGGTCGAGAGTGCGGCGCGGAGCCACCCGGGCGAGCTGCGGGTCGTCCGCACTGCCGAGGAGGTCGAGGACGCGTGGCGCGCGGGAGTCCGCGCGGCGCTGCTCTCGATCGAGGGCGCGCACGCTCTGGAAGGACGTCTCGAGAACGTCGAGGAGTTCGCCAGACGCGGCGTGCGGTCGCTTGGACTGCTCCATTTCAGCGCGAACGCCGCGGGTTCGCCCGCACACGGGCGAGGGGCGAACCCGGAGCAGGCGCTGACCGGGTTCGGCAAGGACCTCGTGACCGAGCTCGATCGGTTGCGGATCCTGGTCGACCTCGCGCACATCAACCGGAAGGGCTTCCTCGAGGCCGCCCTGCTGACGAAGAAGCCACCGATCGTCTCGCACACCGGCGTCTCGGGCGTGCACCCGCACTGGCGGAACATCGACGACGAGCAGATCCGCGCCGTGGCCGCGAAGGGCGGGTGCATCGGAATCATCTTCGCCCCACGCTTCCTCGGGCGAGCTGGCGCCCTGGGCGTGGTCGAGCACCTCCTGCACGTCCTGCGCGTGGGCGGCGAGGACACGCCGGCGCTGGGCAGCGATTTCGATGGCCTCGTCACGCCGCCGCACGACCTGAGGGACCCGCGCTACCTGCCGGGACTGACGGAGGCGCTGCTCCGGCGCGGGCTCGAGCCCCGGATCGTCACGAAGATCCTGGGAGGCAATTTCCTGCGCGTGTTGCGCGAGGTCGGTCCCTGATCCTCAGCGCCGCCGCTCGACGTATTCCTTGACCGTCTCGGGCACGCGCAGCATCCAGTCGCGGATCGTCGGAGCCAGGAGGCCCGCGGCGAGGCCCGATCCCATGTCCGTCAGGATGCCGTACGAGACCACCGAGCGGCGCTCGCCCAGCGGGCGCACCGTGAAGAATCCCCATCCGGCGCGAATGGCGCGCGGGCGGCTCGTGTCGACACGGAAGCTCGCGGAGCGGCGCTCGGGATCGAGGGTGGCGACCAGGCAGTAGCTCGCGTCGATGACGGCGTAGTCGTGACGCAGCCAGACCACGCGCCGCCGGCCCTCGTCCGTGAGCAGGCGCGCGTCCGTGACGGACGGAAGGAAGCGCGCGTACCGCGAGGTGTCCAGCAGCGTCTCCCAGACCACGTCGGCCGGGGCGTCGATCGCCTGCCAGCTCGTTCCTCCGACCAGGTCCAGGTCACCGCGATGGACCGCGGTGGGTCGCATCACCAGCTCGCCGCGCCGGAGCTGGCGTAGCTCCGCGGGAGTGAACGAGCCCTGGTCCGCGGGCTCCGAGGAACGAGCGAGATCCAGCGGCTGGGAGGGCGCGAGGGCAGGCCAGGTAATGACCGCCGCGGCGAAAACCCCCGTCAGCCGTGCCACCATGCGACCGGGCACCACGACGATCTTCAATGACACGCGGATCCGTTCCTGTCGAGGGGGGACTTCACGGATTCGCCGGCTTCGCTCGCGGCCGGAGCACCACCGTGTCGCCCTCCAGGTCCAGCTGGACCATGCCTCCCTGGGACAGCTCCCCGAACAGGAGCACGTCGGCCAGGGGCCTCTTCACGTCCTCCTCGATGACGCGCGCGAGCGGCCGGGCTCCGAAGTCGGCGTCGTAGCCCTTGCGCGCCAGCAAGGCGATGGCGCCGTCCGACGTCTCGAGCGTCACGTTCCTCTCCCGGAGCTGCCCTTCGAGCTCCCGCAGGAACTTCCGGACGATCAGGTCCATCGACTCGGGCGTGAGCGCCGAGAACGAGACCCTCGCGTCCAGCCGGTTCCTGAACTCCGGGCTGAACAGCTCGTTGTAGGCGCGCTCCGCGTCGGCCGTCGCCCGCTCGCCCCCGAAACCGACAGCCCGGCGCGCGAGGTCCCGCGCGCCGACGTTCGAGGTCATGATGAGGACCACGTGGCTGAAGTCCGTCTGCTTGCCGTTGTGATCGGTGAGCCGGCCGTGATCCATCACCTGCAGGAGGACGTTGAACACCTCCGGGTGGGCCTTCTCGATCTCGTCGAGGAGCAGCACCGCGTGCGGCGTCTTCGAGATCGCGTCGGTCAAGAGCCCACCCTGATCGAAGCCCACGTACCCAGGCGGCGCTCCGATCAATCGCGAGACGGTGTGGCGCTCCATGTACTCGCTCATGTCGAACCTGACGAACGCGATCCCCAGGACCTTCGCGAGCTGCCTCGCGAGCTCGGTCTTTCCGACTCCGGTCGGCCCGGTGAAGATGAAGGAGCCGATGGGTTTCTCCGGCGACCGGAGGCCCGCGCGAGCCAGCTTGATGGCGCTGGCCACCTGCCGGACGGCCTGCTCCTGGCCGAACACGACCGCGCCCAGGTCCGCCTCGAGGTTCTCGAGGCTCGTTCGGTCGTCCGTCGAGACCTGCCGCGGCGGGATCTGAGCCATCCTGGCCACGACGGCTTCCACGTCGGGGACGTCGACGACGGACCGGGGGCCCTGCGCGAGCTTCTTCGCGGCGCCCGCCTCGTCGACCAGATCTATCGCGGTGTCGGGCAGGTGCCTGTCGTGCAGGTGCCGCTTCGCCAGGATCGCGGCGGCGCCGATCGCCTCGTCCGTGTACTCGACCTGGTGAAACTCCTGGTATCGGGCCTTGAGGCCCGCGAGGATCAACCGAGTCTCCTCGACGGAGGGCTCGTTCACGTCGATCCTTTGGAGGCGCCGGGCGAGCGCGCGGTCGCGCTCGATGTGGCTGCGGAAGTCCGAGAAGGTCGTCGAGCCGATGCACCGCAGCCTGCCCGAGCCGAGCGCCGGCTTCAGCAGGTTCGAGACGTCGAGCGTTCCGCCGCTCACCGCCCCAGCGCCGATGATGGTGTGCATCTCGTCGATGAAGAGGATCGCGGCGGGCTTCGACTCGAGCGCCTTCATCACCGACTTCATCCGCTCCTCGAAGTCGCCGCGGTACTTGGTCCCTGCGAGGAGAGCGCCCATGTCGAGCATGTACACGACGGCGTCGCGGAGGATCTCTGGCACCTCGCCGCGCTCGATGCGCCGGGCGAGCCCTTCGACGATCGCGGTCTTGCCCACCCCGGCGTCGCCCACGAGGATCGGGTTGTTCTTCCGGCGCCGGCAGAGGATCTGGATCATCCTGTCGATCTCGGCGTGCCTGCCGATCAGGGGATCGATCCGTCCAGCCGCCGCCTCGCGGTTCAGATCTAGCGCGAACGCCTCGAGCGGGTCCTTCGCCTTCTTGCGTGCCGGAGGTTCCCCATCGTCGACGCCAGGGGTGTCGAAGGAGGGCTTGTCGGGCTCGACCTTGCTCGTTCCGTGGGAGAGGTAGCGGACGACGTCGAGCCGCGAGATCTCCGCCTCGTTCAGGACGCGCACCGCGTGCGAGTCCGATTCGGCGAAGAGCGCGACGATGATGTTCGGGCCCGTCAGCTCGTCCCTGCCCGCACCCTCGACGTGGAGCATCGCGCGGCGGACCGTTCTCTGCAGACCCAGGGACGGCTGCGGTGCGGCCAACGCGTCGCCGGCGGCGGCCTGGGCCTCGGCGTCCAGATGGTGGTCGAGCTCCTTCTTCATCTCGGCCACGTCACCGCCGCAGTGCCGGATGAGCTCGGCCGTCTCCTCGTCGTGCAGGAGCGCGTAGAGGAGGTGCTCGAGCCCGAAGAACTCGTGGCCCCGCCGCGCCGCCTCGCTGGCGGCCAGGGAGAGCGCGACCTCCACCTCGGGGCTCAGTCGCATGGCTCCGTCGTGACCTTGAGCGGCATCTCGTGCTTCGCCGCGTAGTCCGTCACCTGCTGGGCCTTCGTCTCCGCGAGGTCCCTCGAGTACACACCCGCGGTCCCGCGGCCCTTGTGGTGGACCGTGAGCATGATGTGCGTGGCCTCCGTCTCGTTCTTGCCGAAGAACATCATGAGCACCTGAACGACGAACTCGCGAGTCGTGTAGTCGTCGTTGTGGAATATGACCGAGAACTTCCTCGGATGCTCGAGCTTGCGCTCCTTCTCGACGACGACCTCGCCACCGAGGTCCTGGTCCTCGCGGGGATCGTGGGCCATCGCTCTTGCCGAGCATAGCGTCCCGCCGGATGGGTCGCCACGTGGGGCCAGTCGTCTCCGGCTGCCCCCGCGTCCCTCGGCACCTGACGGTTCCAGGGGCGGCGACAGGACTGGCTTCCGGGCGGGCACCCCTCTTGCCACCCGGTCCACCCATGCGCAAAGCCCTCCTCTTGGCCCTGGCTCTCGGTGCGTGCGTGGCGGACGAGGGGTTCGAGAGGGCGCGACGGCGGCCTATCGTGGGTGGTCAGGCGGAGGCGGGCTACCCCGCCGTGGGTATGGTCGACCTGGGCGGCGCGGCCTGCACGGGCACGCTGATCGCGCCCAGGGTCGTGATCAGCGCAAAGCACTGCCTCTCCGAGGGCATGCAGCCGGAGGACATCGAGTTTCGCACCGGCCGGCTCGGCGACGTGTCCTCGGGTAGGGGCATCGCCCTCTTCTACGAAGGCGGTCTCGACGGCGAGGGTCACGGCGAGGGGAACCTGCCCGACGGGTTCGTGAACGAGTACACGGACTTCTTTGCGATGACTCTCGACCGGGCGCCACCTATCGAGCCCGCGCCCTACAGGCGCACCCCGATCGGCCAGGACCGGAACAGGCAGCCTGGCTTCATCGTGGGCTATGGCCTCACCGCAGCCGAGGGCGGCACCTCCGGCGAGAAGAGGTCGGGGCCGGCAACGATCTCCGCGGTCCAGCAGAACCATCCCATCATCGTGACGAGCCGTGCTGCGGACGAGGCGACCGGGTGCTGGGGCGACTCGGGTGGCCCGCTTTTCAGCGACGGCCAGGTGGCCGGCGTGATGACTTACTTCGAGAACGTCGAGAGGCCCTGCGACGCGGGCGGTCGCTACATCCAGGTGGGCGAGTTCGCGGACTTGATCGACCAGGCCATCCGCGCCGCGGAGCAGGACGGCGGCGAGGACGGCCGGCGCGACGACGGCGGTGGGGGCGGGCGCGAAGGCGGCGGGCGCGAAGGTGGCGGGCGCGAAGGTGG
>JACPQR010000061.1 GCA_016190375.1 Deltaproteobacteria bacterium | reverse complement strand
CTTCGGGACTGATCGTGACGAGCGGGTCGAGGCTGGCCTCGATCAGGCTTCGCGCGTACTGGGAGGCCTGCTTCTGCGCGGTGACGTCGCGCGCCGCGGCGAAGACGCCGAGGGGCTTGCCCTGCGGGTCCCTGTACACGGTGGCGTTGTACAGGACGTCCGTGACCCGCCCGACCCTGTGGCGGATCGTGAGCGGGTAGTCGGTGACGGAGCCCTTGGAGAACGCCTCGCGGTACCCCTCCCGCGCCTTCTCCGGCTCGGTGAAGTAGGTCGAGAAGTCCGTCCCGATGAGGTCCTTGCGAGCGACTCCGGTCACCTTGACGGTCGCGTCGTTGACGTCGGTGATCTTTCCGTCGGGGCTGATCGTGACCAGCGGGTCCAGGCTCGCCTCGATGAGGCTGCGCGCGTACTGGGAGGTCGCGCGAGCCTGCTCGTCGACGCGCTTGCGCTCGGTGATGTCGCGGGCGATCGACGAGGCGCCGACGACCCGTCCGCGGTGATCGTGTATCGGAGAGACGGTGAGCGAGACGGCGACCGTGCTCCCGTCCTTGCGGACCCGCGTCGTCTCGTAGTGCTCGATCCGCTCTCCCCGCCGGATCCGCGCCAGGATGTCGACCATCTCGTCTCGGTGCTCCGGGTGGGTGAGGAGCGAGACCGGCCTGCCGACGATCTCCGCGGCCGTGTAGCCGTACATCCTCTCCGCCGCGGGGTTCCAGCTCGTGATGATCCCGTCGAGGTTCTTCGCCATGATCGCGTCATCCGAGGACTCGACGATCGAAGCGAGGAGCGCCAGCCGCGGCGCGCTCTCCTCGAACAAGCTCAGATCATCCGGCGCTCGCTTCTCCATGCCCCGCAACCTACGCAGCGAGCACCGACCGGAAAGGGGACACGCACCCGCCTCCGAAATACGCTAAATCACTGATCTTCCAGGGGCAACCGCGCGATCTGTTCGGGGCGGTCCAGGGGGACACGCACGAAGCTCGGCGGGCCCGAAGGGGCCCGAAGGGGACACGCACCCGGCTTCTAAGTACCCGAAATCAGTGGTCTTCCAGGGACAACCGCGCGATCTGTTCGGGGCGGTCCAAGGGGACGCGCACGAAGCCCGGCGGGCCCGCCTCCGAAATAGGCGGAATCAGGTAGTGGTCGGGTTTGCCCGGAAAAAGCAAACCGCCAGGGCGCCATCAGCCGCAAGGAGACCGGATCTTGGCGGCTGTTGGCGCTCTGGCGGTTCCTCCGATCCGGGAAAACGCGTGCGCACCGAGGGCGCCGCGACGCCGCACGCTCGCTGGGACCTGACGGCCGGCATCGTCGTCGAGCCGTTCACCTTCTGGCAGGCGCTCTTCGCGGGCTTCGGCCTCTGAGCGCTACTCGACGCATTCGATCTCGACCGGACTGGCGAGATCGAGCGCGGCGAGCTCACCGTCGCCCTGGACGTAGACGAGCTCGTCGATGCCGGACGTGTTGGAGATCGTGAAGGTGACCGCCCCGGGGCACTCGAGGGCGAGGACGCCTCCGTCCGAGTGGGTTCGCCACCTGAAGTCGCCGTGGACCTGCCCGCCACCGAGCGAGACGAGCTCGGTGGGGTTTCCCTCGCACCCGTCGGGATTGTCGTCGGAGAAGATCACGGGATCGCCGGGTCCGAAGCCCGTCACGTTCACCTCGGCCTGGCCGTCCTGGGCGTCCTGCGAGCTGAGGGTGAAGATCAGCGACCTCGAGCCCGTGTTCGAGTCCTCGTAGACGAACAGCGTCGCGCGGCCCGGCGCCTCGAAGCCCGTGCGTCCTCCGCAGGGCTCGTAGTCGTAGTAGGCCACGCTGGACTCCGGAGCGCTGACCGGCTCGGCGAAGAGCTCCACTCCGCCCTGACGCACCACCAGCGGACCGGCCCCCGAGTCCACGCCGGAATCCACGCCCGAATCCGTGCCCGAGTCGACGCCGGAGTCGATCCCCGAGTCGAGACCGGAGTCGAGGCCGGAGTCGAGGCCGCCGGCGTCGCATCCGTTCGGCTCCGGCGCGCCTGGCTCGCAGGCCGGCCGCCGTCCCGCGTCCCACCCGAGCGGCTCGCCGGGGTCGAACTCCGGGAGATCGTCGATCTCGGGCGGAACGCAGCCCTCGAGCCGACAGGTCTGCTCCGGCTCGCACAGGGCGGCCCGCTCGACGCAGTCGTACGCGAGGAAGATGTCCAGTCGCAGCCACCGGTGCGCGACGAACGTCGTGATCGCGCGGGTCGAAAAGAGCGTCTGGCCGCCCTCGAGCGCGTCGACGGCGACCGTCACGCGTCGCCGGACGTCGCCTCCCCGCGGCACGACGCCGAAGTCGGCCGGCAGCGTCACGCCGCCCGGACCCAGAGTGAACTCGCGCTCGAACGGGGGGCCTTCCTCGAGCTCCCCGCCGGTGACGCGCACCCTGAACCCGTCGAGCTCCTCGGGCACACGCATGTCGCTCTGGACCACCACGACGAGCTGGCTCTGCCGCTCAGTCCTACACCCGCAGGCAAGCGCGACGGCGATCGCGAGCGCCAGGGCGCGGCCACGACGGCTGGGCAGAGCCATGGGCCTCGATCGTCGCCGAGAGCGCCACTTGCCGTCAACCGAGCCTTCTCACTTGGTCCAGTCGATGAGCGCGAGATCCCCGACGCCCAGGTCGCGATCGGTCCGAAGTCGCGGCGGTTGCGCGTCACCAGAGGCAGACCGCGAGTGATCGCGATCGCGGCGATCGAGATGTCGCCCAGTGCCCGACGGCTTCTCCTTCCGAGGGCGGCCCAGGTCCGCGCTGCACAGTCGCCCGCGGCGCCATCGAAGGGAAGGACGATCGAGCTCCCGACGAGCGCCTCGAAGCTGCGGAGGTGGTCCTCGTAGGGCTTGCCCGCGCGAATGGCCGCGTGAAAGCCGCGAAGGCGCTCGAAGACGCTCACGGCCGTGATGGTCAAGCGTCCGTGGCCCTCGAGGTAGCTCCCCGCGCGCGCGAGCACGGTCGGATTCCCGCGCGAGAGCTCGGACAGGGTCTCGGAGTCGAGGATGGCCCCCTCGTCCGTCATTCGTCGTCCTCGGCGCCGAGCTTGCGGAGCAGCTCACGCCGCTCGCGTTCCGGGATCCCCGCCAGGCTTCCAATCGCCAGATCGAGGATCACTCCAGGACCGCCTTCGGGATGCGAACACCCCTCGAGCTCACGACCGAGACGATCTCGACCCTCATGTGATCACCTCGTGCCCACCGGGATGAGGTCGTCGTCGATCCGGGGAGGCACTGCTCGCAGAAGATAGCGCGAGCGTCGCGGCGGGTCACTCGATGGTCGGAGTAGACTCCTCGCACCATGGAACCTCTCGGCCCCACTCCGAGGACGAAGCTCTCGCGGCGCCCGCAACGCGGATCGCACGACCGCGCGCTCGTGTACGCGATCCTAGACGAGGGACTCGTCTGCCACGTCGGTGTCGCCCTGGGCGGCCAGCCATACGTGCTGCCCATGAGCTACGGGCGACTCGGAGACCAGCTCTATCTGCACGGCGCTCCCGGGAGCCGCATGCTCGGAGCCCTGCGGTCGGGCGCACAGGCCTGCGTAACCGTGTCCGTCGTCGACGGGCTGGTGCTGGGCCGAACGGCCTCCAAGCACTCGGTGAACTACCGCTCGGTGGTGCTCTTCGGCGTCGCGCGAGAGGTCGTGAGCCCCGGGGAGAAGCGGGATGGCCTTGCGGCGATCCTCGAGCATTTCGTGCCGGGTCGGGCGGCCGAGGTGGGCGGCCCGACCGAAGCCGATCTGAACGGCACGCTCGTCCTCGCGATGGCGATCGCCGAGGCGTCCGCGAAGGCCCGAACAGGGCCGCCGGCGGACGTCGAGGAGGAAGACGGCTGCTGGGCGGGGGTCATCCCGCTCAGGATCGTGACTGGCGCGCCCGAAGCCCACCCGCGGCTCGCGCCGAGCGTTCCCTTGGACCCTTCGGTCGTCAGGCGCGCGCGAAGCTGAAGGGCCCGCCGCCCGGGCTCAGCGGGAGCGCCGGCGGGTCGGATCGAGACGCGGAAGCAGGCCCCACGCGAGCGCCAGCAAGAGCCCGCCCAGGACGACCGCGTAGACGCGCAAGCCTCCCTCGACGCGGGTCGACAGGAGACGTTCGTTCATGGTCAGGAGCCAGAAGAGGGTCGCCCCGGCCACGAACCGAAGAGCGAAGGCGGACCAGCTCCACCGTCGCGGCGGAGCGCCTGGCTCGCGCTCTGGCGCGTCGGCGGGGCGCACCGTGCTCTGTCGCATGCACCTCGGGCAGCGGGCCCGGTCGGCGTCGAAGAGCAGATCGCAGCGCGCGCATCGGAACTGCACGGCTGCCATTGCACCACAGGTGCGGTCGAGCCGGAAGGAGTCGCCGCGCTTTCCGTTGGCTGCGCGTGCAAGAAGCCTCCGGAAGCGGCCCCCGAGCACCTCTCCCGGCTGTGGCTGGGTCTGCACCGCCCGGAAGTCTCTCATGCTCCGACCGCGAGCACAGCGGCGTTCGCGGGCCGCCGGCGCCGCCGGAGAAGTTGCGGCCGAAGGGCCTCGATGAATACGCTGCCCTCCCCTCGCGTCTGCGAGCAGGCCATGCCCGCGCGGCTCCTCGTGCTCACGCTCGTTCCTCTCGCCTGCGGCCCGGGCCCCGCCACGCGGGAGCGAGTGGCCGCGCCGGTCGTGGCGCGCCATGAGGCGCCTCCCTGGACGGCCGAGTGCGGGCCGGCGAGATGCGGAGACGGAGAGGTGACTCGCTGCGAGGTGGTCGCGCCCTGCCGGAGGCCCGAGCCCGCTCCCGGCACGGGTGACTCGATCCAGGCGTGCACCTTCGCCTGGGAGGAGCAGTGCGACCCGGCATCGGACCGGATCCAGACCTGCGAGGAGCTTGGCCAGAAGGGCGGGCCGGTCGTGTGCACCGCCGACTGCCGCCTCGACACGTCGCGCTGCTGCTACCGGCCGCCGCCAGAGGCCTGCGGGCTCGAGGCTCGCTTCTGCTTCCGGGCGCGGTCGAGGGTTTGGCGCACGCAGGTCTGGAGCGAGGAGGAGACCTGCGAGGCGACGGAGCGGGAGTGCCGTGAGACCCGCGCGCGATCGCTGGGCGGAGAGCGCGGCGTCGAGGTCAGTCGCGCGGGCGACTGCCTCCCGAGGCCGAGGATCGGTCAGGCGGCGCTCGAGGCCTGGCCCGACTCCTGCGGCTGTCGCTTCACCGGCTGCGAGGAAGGCTGGTCGTGCACTGCATCCGGGTGCGGGCACGACGCCGAATGCACCACGGTGGCCGCTCCACCGGCCCCACCCCCGGCCGGAGACCTCGCGCCGCTCTACTGTCTCGAGAAGATCGAGCGCGTCCCCTCGCCGTGCGGGCCCGGGACACCTTGCGGCCAGAGAGAGGTGAGGCGAGGCTTCTGCTTCGAGACGCTCGCGGAATGCAGGGGCGAGGCCCGCGAGCTCGGGGGCGACCTCGGCGTCCGCGTGCTCGCCTGCAGGACGGTCCGGCGATGAAGCTCGGGGCCCTCAAGACCGACCGAAACCGACTCGACCCCTCGCCGTCGCGCGGACGGCGTCGCCGAATCGCTTGATCTCCTCCAGCCGCGCGGGATCGAGCGGGCCAGCGGCCACGCCCGCGACGTCGTCGATGATCTCCGCCCAGCTCTTGGCGCCGCAGAGGACCACGTCGACCTTCGGGTGGCCGAGCGCGAATCGGTAGCACTCGGGCGCGGTCATGGGGCCGAGGCCGGATGCCGGCCGGAGGAGCTTCCCCCAGCGTGTCGCGGTGTAGGAGACCACGGCCGGGCGGTCGTCCCCCAGGGTCGCGAAGACCTCCGTCTCGGCTCCCCTGTGCGCGGCGTTGTAGCGCACCATGAGCACGTCGAGCCCGAGCTCGTCCACCAGAGCTCGGGCCATGGCCCGATCATGGCTCGAGACGGCGAGCGCGCCGGCCTTGCCCTCCTCCTTCAACCGCCTCATCTCGCTCCAGGTCTTGCCGGTGACGTACCAGTGCGCCTGGATCCAGAAGAGGTGGAAGACGTCGATCCGGTCGACGCCGAGGAGGCGCGCCATCCGCCCCCACTCGCGGCCGATCCCCCAGCCGAACGGGATGTGGGCTCCGGAGGCGATCACGATCTCGTCCCGGTGCCCCGCGCGGACGAGCTTGCGGATGCCCTCGATCATCCCGGGCGTGCGCGGGGTCACGAAGAGGTAGCTCAGACCCAGCTCGTGGAAGGCGCGCTCGACCGACACCGCGTCGATCCCGAACGAGCCCGAGAGGCCCAGGGGCGCGACGCGGTACGGTGTCCTGGGCAACTGTCGCCTCGCCAGCGGCTGCATGAGTCAGGGACGCTCCGCGCGACTCCGGGAGGGCTCCACCGGGTAGCTTGCACGGTTCACCTCCGAGAGGCGCTCCACGGTGCGCAGCGTATCACCGCTCGGCCCGAGCGCGTGGTCGCTTCACGGCAACTCGAGCTCCTCGCACATCCGGGCGAAGGGGATGACCGTCACGGGGCCGCGCCGAAAATGCGCTTGCCCCAGCGCTCGATCCGCACGTTTGGGAGCGCATTCCCAAACGCTCATGAGTCAATGGGAGTACGCTCCCAATTGCTCGGCCGCCTCGTCGCGGTCACGAGCCCCGTCACGGCCGCGGCGTGACGACCTGGAGGAAGTTGGCCTCGTAGATCTGCCTGAGCACGTTCGGCGGCAGGTACAGGCCGTTTCGCTCGGTGGGGTTGTCGGTCTTGACGTGGTAGTCGGCGTCATAGGCCGTGTACGAGTAGGAGCGCTCGCCGAGCATCGCGAAGTAGGCGCCGTAGACACGCTTCATGAACGTCTCGGACTTGCGGCGATGGCGCGTTACGACGACGTCGGAGCCCCAGAGCATCCGGTCGGGGTAGGCGAGGATCAGGCCTCGGAAGCGGTCGACGTGGTCGCTCACGCGCTCGAGCCCGTCGTTCATGAAGGCGGGAATGCCGAAGGAGATGTCCGTCAAGAGGCGCGGGTAGGTGTCCATGACGCGGCGGAACGTCCGCGGGCTGTTGGACAGGAGGCAGAAGTGCGGGCAGATGACCTGCAGGTCGGGGTGCGCCTGGAGCACCCGCTCGAATTCGTCGAGATAGCGCCCGCCGTTGACGTGGAAGAGGATCGGGACCTGGTGCTCCTCGCAGTAGGCGTAGACCTCCATCATGTCGGTGGCGTCGAGCGGCCGCGTGTAGAACTCGCCGTGCCCGCTGTAGAGCTTGACGCCCTTGGCCCCGCGCGCGATCCAGCGCCTGAGCTTCGCGAGCTTGCCGGGATCGTCCGTGTCGATCGTCACGAAGGGGACGAACCGCTCGGGCCATCGGCGCGCCGCCTCGAGCATCGCCGCGTTGTTCTCCTCGTAGTCGACGAACTCGTTCTGCAGGCCGCGCGTCGTCCTGCGCGACCCGGCGAGGATCACGGTCTTCGCCACGCTCATCTCGTCCATGGTGCGTAGCAGCCGCTCGGCCACCTCAACGGACTGCAGGTGCTCGTGGGCGTTGATGACCTTGTATGGTCCGCGAAGCTCCGAGATGCGCTTGGGCTCGTAGGCCTGCGACTCGTCGCCGCGGGCGTCGCAGCCCCGCTGACACGCCGCGAGCGCGACGAGGACGAGCAGAAGCAGCAATCGTTCGGCGCCGAACGCAACGGAACGTCTCGTTCGCGGCCGCACGAAGGCTCTCGAGGGCCGAACGCAACGAATCGGTGCAGTCGGTCGCCGACGAATCACGATCCGGAGATCGAACAGGAAGACGCGAAGAAGGGAGGACGCGGAGGTCGAACGGGTCCTTCGTCTCTTCCCGCCTTCCTGTTCATTCCCTTCCGGCAAGCGACCTCCAACCACGATCGCTGGCTACACCGAGGGCGGCGTCGAGGATCCGCCGTCCGGGACTGGTTCGGTCTTGGCGGTCGATTCCACCGCGACGGCCGGCGAGCTCGCAACCGCCGGCTCGGCGGTGGCGGTTCGGGCCGCATCGATCGGGGCCACAGCAGCCGCTGCCGGCGACGCAGTGGCCGGCTGGGCCGCATCGATCGGGGCGGCGACGGCCGCTGCAGGCGGCGCGGGCGCGACCGGCTGGGCCGCATCAACCGGGGCGGCGACGGCCGCTGCAGGCGGCGCGACCGGCGTCGTGGCTGCCGCTGCAGGCGGCGCGACCGGCGACGTGGCGGCCGGCGCAGGCGGCGCGGGCGCGACCGGCGTCGTGGCTGCCGCTGCAGGCGGCGCGGGCGCGACCGGCGACGTGGCGGCCGGCGGCGCTGCAGTGGGCACCGCCGCTGCCGGCGCGCTCGCGGGGGTCTCGGCGGCGGCTGGCGCCGGCGGTGCGAGGGTTTCCTTCGGCACGACGACCGGTGCCCGATCGTGGAAGACGGCCACCGCGACGTCGAGGTCGGCCGTGGCTCCCGCGCCGCCGGGCTCGCACTTGGACGGGTCCGCGTCCTTGCCGGAGGCGAGCGCGCGCGAGTAGTCGATGCAGGTCGGGTACTGGCAGGAGCCGCAGTCGGTCTGGGCCGTGAGCGTCTCCAGGAGCCGCGCGAACTTCTCGATCACCGGCGGCGCCTCGACGCCCGGGACCGCGGTGTACTCGGGCAGGGCGGCCTTCGAACCAGGCTTGACGCCCTCGACCTGCTTCTTGATCTCCGCGACCTTGGCCGGGTCGGGACCGGCGGCAGGCTTCGTCGCGCCCGCGGCGGCCGCCTTCTTCTTCTCTTTCGCCGCCTTCGCGTGCTCGATGTGCCACGCCTCGCGCAGCTTCTCGAGGGGCGCGTGGTTGTCGCGCAGCGCGCGCTCGCGCGCCTCGCGCGCGTGCGGGCCGTACTCGCCGACGGGGATGAACGAGTCGTCCTTCGGAGGCTTGTAGAGAGGGAAGTGCTGCCCCGGCTGGATGAAGCGGAACAGGAGCCCGTCGAGCGTCGACGCGGCCGCCTCGAACTCGCGCGTATGCCGGATCGCGCCGGTCGACTCGGCCACGCAAGCCTCGACGCACAGGCCGCAGTACATGCACTTGCCCATGTCGATGTCGAAGCGCGTCGTCACCGTCTCTTTCTTGGGGCCGCCGGTATCGATCTTCTCGAGGTCGATCGCGATGCAGTCGATCGGGCAGGACTTCTCGCACCTCTTGCAGCCGGTGCAGATGTCCATCTGCACCTCGAGCAGCCCCCGGTACCGCATGGGCAGCATCTCGGGCAGCGGGCGCTCCATCCGGTCGGGGTACTGGATCGTGATCGGCTCGCGGAACAGGTGCGAGGCGGTGACCGCCATCCCCTCGAAGACGGTGGTCGCCGCGTTCCTCAGCGATGCGAAGTACTCGCGAGGCTTCATGGCATCACGCGAACGGGCTCAGCCGGAGCGCCTGCATGCCGCGGTTCGAGGTCCGGTAGTTGTAGACGACCCGCCGCCCGAACTGAACGAGGATGGCGCAGCCGATCGCGAACATCAGCAAGCTGGTGACGGTCTCGACGATCGGGGGCTTGTCCCACAGGAGCCAGGCACCGGTCATCAGGAACAGCACGAACGAGCCGGGCACGAGCACCTTCCAGCACATGCCCATCATCTGATCGATCCGGATCCTCGGCAGCGTCGCACGGATCCAGATGACCACGAAGATCAGGATCCAGCTCTTCACGAGGAAGCTGACGCAACCCAGGATCTGAAGCAGCGTCGAGGCCTCCTGCTGCGCGGGGCTCACCCCGGGGAGCTGCCAGCCGCCGAGGAAGAGCGTCGTCGAGAAGGCGCACATCACGAAGACGTTCGCCCACTCCGCGAAGAAGAAGAACAGGTACCGCATCCCGCTGTACTCGGTCGAGTAGCCCGCGACCAGCTCGCTCTCGGCCTCGGGCAGGTCGAACGGCGTTCGGTTCGCCTCGGCGAGCGCGGCGGTGAAGTACAGGAAGAAGAGCACGAACGTCATCGGGCTCGAGAAGATCAGCCACTGCCAGGGCCAGCCGCCCTGGGCCTGGACGATGCCCTGCATCCGCAGGGTCCCGGTGATCATCACCACGCACACGATGGCGATCGCCGCGGGGATCTCGTAGCTCACGATCTGCGCCGCCGAGCGGATCCCGCCGAGCAGCGACCACTTGTTGTTCGATGCCCAGCCGCCCATCATCAGCCCGATCGTGACGTAGGCCGTGACCGCCACCGCGTAGAGGATCCCGATGTCGAGGTCCGCGGGGATGACGAACTGGCCGAACGGCATGATGACGAAGGTCGCCGCGACGCCCATGAAGACGAGGTACGGCGCGAGCCGGAACATGGTCCCGTCCGCTTCCTTGGGGACCACGTCCTCCTTGGTGATGGCCTTGATGCCGTCGGCGAGCCACTGCAAGAAGCCCTGCGGGCCGACGCGATTGGGGCCGACGCGGGACTGCATCCTGGCCCAGACGCGCCGCTCGACCCACGTGATGACGCCGGCGGTCGGCGCGAGGAAGAGGAGGAGCGCGATCGTCGCGATGACGACCAGCACGATCGCCCCGACGACGTCCGGCGGAATCCTCGGCTTGTACTCCGAGAAGTCCACGTCGAGCGTCAGACGCTCCGTCGTACCGGCGCGGACCACCTCGATCTGCTCACGCTCGGAGCCGCCCGCCGGTACGAGGTCCGACAGGCTCGCGATCGTCTGCCCGCCCAGGCCGACGATGACGTCGCCGACCTTCACGCCCGCCTCCTCGGCGCGCCCTGTGCGCTCGAGCCGCTCGACCTGGATGCCGCCCGACTCCGGCGGCTGGCGGGTCGGCACGATGCCCATGTAGACGAGCGCGTCCTTCGCCGCGGCCTCCCGGCCGAGCCGCGCCGCGAGCCGGTTCGCCGTCGGAGCGTGGAAATCGAGCCGGACGTCCTCGATCTCGCCCTTGACCTCCAGGTCGCTCGCCCGGAACGAGACCTCGACGTCGCCCTCGAAGGTCACGTGGTCGTTGCCGAACTTCGCGAGCACCGCGTCGGTGAGCGTGAACTCGACCTGCTCCCCCGAGACGGCCGTGGCCTGGACGGTCGTCGACCAGCTCCGCTCGGGCGCCTTTCCGGGGACGGTGCGCGTGCCCTCGAAGGTCACCTCGGCGGTCTTGCCGACCGGGAAGCCGTCGCCGAGTATCTGGCAGTGGTCCCCGAGCTCGACGGAGCGGGGGCTCACGTCGATCACGAAGAGCAGGTCCTCGCCGCGGTTGCGTCCGCCGCAACCCGCCGCGAGGAGGACCAGCGCCAGGACTCGCTTCATGCGCCGGGATGCTCCGGGTCGAGCTCGGCGCAGATCAGGTGCCCGTTGCGGTTCGTGCACTCCTGATCGCCGCCGCAGTCGTCGTCGGTGGCGCAGGTCAGCTCGCAGGTCGACGCGCAGGCCGCCGAGTCGAGGCAGCCGAACGCTATCGGCGTGCACTCCTGGTCGTCGGCGCATTCGTCGTCGGCCGAGCACCTGGCGCCGGGGTCGACGTCACCCCCGCACGACCACAAGAGGCCACAGAATCCCAGCACGAGAAAGATCGTTCTTTTTGTCATCGGTCGATTTCGGGTGCCACGACGTCGAGGCTGGCGATGAAGGCCACCAGGTCGGCGATCATGATTCCCCTACTCTTCTCCTCGATCAGGCTCATCGCGTTGAAGGACCCCGTGCGGAAGCGGGCCCGGTAACACTCCTCTTTGCCGTCGGCCACGACGTAGCACCCCATGTCGCCGCGGGCGCTCTCGATCCGTGCGTAGGCCTCTCCGGTCGGGCGCATCTTGCGCGGCAGCTCGCCGAGGATCTCGCCCTCGGGGTGCTTCTCGATCTCGTCGAGCGCACGCTTGACGATCCAGGCGCTCTGGCGGCACTCCTCGACGCGCACCCAGAATCGATCCCACGAGTCGCCGACCGCGCCCATCCGGCCCGTGCCGACGGGGACCTCGAACTCGAGCTCCGGGTAGACCGAGTAGGCATCATCCCGCCGAAGGTCCCACTTCAGGCCCGAGGCACGCAAGTTTGGGCCCACGAGGCCGTACTGGACCGCCTCCGCCAGCGGGACCGTGCAGACGTTCGCCAGCCTCTTGACGTAGATCTCGTTGAACGTGATCAGCCGGTCGATCTCGTCCATCGTGGGCAGGAAGTGGTCGGCCCAGAACAGCACCTTGTCGCGCCACCCCGGGGGCATGTCGAACGAGACCCCGCCGATGCGGTGGTAGTTGTACGTGAGCCGCGCGCCGCAGAGCTCCTCGATGAAGTCGTTGATGTACTCGCGCTCCCTCAGACAGTGGGGGAACGGCGTCATGGCGCCGACGTCCATGGCCATCGCGCCGAGCGCGATCATGTGAGAGGCGATGCGGTTGAGCTCGCAGGAGATCACCCTGAGGTACCGGGCTCGCTTGGGGACCTTCACGTCCATCAGCTTCTCGCAGGCGGCCGCCCAGACCTCGTTCGCGAACATCGCGGCCAGGTAGTCCACCCGGTCCGTGTACGGCATGAAGCCCTGGTAGGTGCAGCGCTCGGCGATCTTCTCGATCGAGCGGTGCAGGTAGCCGACGTCCGGGACCGCCTTGCGGATGATCTCGCCGTCCGTGTGGACCACGAACCTCAACACCCCGTGTGTGGACGGGTGGTGCGGCCCCATGTTCAGGACCATCTCGTCGTCCTGCGCGTTGACGAACTCGATGCCCGAGGTCACGACGCCGCTCCCTTCTTGGAGACCTGGAACAGATCGATCGGGTTCGGACGGGTCGTGGGAATGCCGTGGTAGTGCTCGGCCTCGGCGTAGTCCTTGCGCAGCGGGTGCCCGACCCAGTCGTCCGGCAGGAGGAGCCTGCGGAGGTCGGGGTGCCCGTCGAAGAAGACGCCGAGCAGGTCGTAGCACTCGCGCTCGTGCCAGCCGGCCACTCTCCAGATCGGGTAGAGGCTCGGGACCAGCGGGTCCTGCCGGTCGGCCATCACCTTGAACTGGAAGGCGTGGCGGTTCGGATACGAGAACAGGTGGTAGACGACGGCGATCTTGCCTTCCTTCGGGTAGTCGACGCCCGTCAGGTTCTGCAGGAAGTCGAAGCGCATCTCGGGCTCGTCCCGGAGCCAGCTCGCCGCCTCGAGGAGCGCCTCCGCGCGCACGATGCACCACGGGTCCTTGGCGTCCGCGTGGAAGTCGGAGACGGCGGCGCCGAACCGGGCCGCGAGCTTGTCGAAGATCTCCTGGGGGGTCATGGGGTCTCTGGCTCAGGCCACGCCGTAGCGGGCCTGGAGGAACTTCTCTGCCTTGATCTGCTGCTGGATCTTCAGCATGCCCTCGAGGAGCGCCTCGGGGCGGGGCGGGCATCCGGGGACGTAGACGTCGACGGGGATGATCTGGTCGACGCCCTTGCAGACCGAGTAGGCGTACTGGAACAGCCCCCCGCAGTTCGAGCAGCTCCCCATCGAGATGACGTACTTGGGCGCGGCCATCTGGTCGTACAGGCGCTTGACGCGCAGGGCCATCTTGTACGTGAGCGTGCCGGCGACGATGATGAGATCGCTCGCCCGGGGCGAGGGGCGCGGCGCGGTGCCGAAGCGCTCGAAGTCGGCCCGCGGTCCGCCGGTCTGCATCAGCTCGATCGCGCAGCAGGCGAGGCCGAAGAGCAGGAACCAGACCGAGTTCGCCCGGCCCCAGTTGAGCAGCCAGTTGACCATCTGGTCGACGCGCGTCGTCAGGACGCTGCCGCCGTCGTCCGCGTAGCGCTTCTCGGTGGCCGATGACATCGCCTGGCTCCTCACGCCGCCTCTTCGGCGGCGGGCTCGCCCGGCTCGGGGGCCCGTGGGACCACCCGGACGGGCTCGACGAACGGGCTCTCTTCCACCTTCTTGGTGCCGCGCAGCCACTCGAGGTCGCCCTTGCGCCAGACGTACACGAGCCCGACCGCGAGGATCAGCATGAACAGCGCGATCTCGACCGCCGCGAACAGGCCCCAGCCGGCGCTCACCCATCTCCTGAACACCACGGCGACGGGATAGATGAAGGCGATCTCGACGTCGAAGACGATGAAGATCAGCGTGACGATGTAGAAACGGGGGTTGAAGTTGAACCACGCCTGGCTGACGGGCGCCTCACCACACTCGTACGTCTCGTCGGTCGCGACCTTGTTGGGCTTCGGACGGATGAGCTTCCCCGCCGCGAGCGAGACCAGGACGAACCCGGCGGCTACGACGAAGAAGATGGCGACCGTGGCGTAGGCGGTGAGCATTCACTCCTCGCAGGCGCTTGCTACACCCAACCTGTCGGGATTTCAAACGGTTCCGCGGCGAATCTAGGGAAAACGCCCCTGAGCGTCAAGCGAAAGGCCAGCGGCGGAAAGACCGCGAAATCACGCCGCAAAATTGACCGATCGGCTTCGTTGCGGTACGTCGGATTGGCACCTGTCACCCATGCGGGCCCGCGTCATCCAGAGATTGCGTAACATTCTTTCCGCCATGGTCGCAGAGGGCCTTCTGCCCTCCGTCCCCGCGGACCTCCCCGTCGAGCGCCCCAAGCGGCCCGAGCACGGGGACTACGCCACGAACGTGGCGCTGGCGCTCGCCAAGGCAGCGGGTCGGCCGCCGCGAGAGCTGGCGCAGGCCATCGCCGACCGGCTGGTCGACGACCGCGTGATCGCCAAGGCCGAGGTCGCCGGGCCAGGCTTCATCAACCTGCGCCTGGCGGAGGGTCTCTGGGGCGAGACGCTGATCTCGATCCTCGAGGGCCGCCCGGGCGCGCTGAGGCCGACCCCGGCCCGGCCCGAGAAGGTCCTGGTCGAGTTCGTCAGCGCGAACCCGACGGGCCCGCTCCACGTGGGCCACGGCCGCGGCGCCATCGTCGGCGACGCGCTCGTCTCGCTCCTTCGCGCCGCGGGGCACGAGGCGAGCGCCGAGTACTACTGGAACGACCGGGGCAACCAGGTGCGGCTGCTCGGCGAGTCGGTCGCGTACCGGTACCGCCAGGCGCTGGACCTCGAGGCCTCGGCGCCGAGCGACGAGAACTGGTATCGGGGCGAGTACATCGCCGAGATCGCGCGCGCGCTGGTGGAGCGGGATGGGCCCAAGCACGCCGGCCTGCCGACGTCGGACCCGTTCTTCGTGTCGTTCGGCGAGGAGCGGATCAAGGCCTGGATCAAGGACGACCTCGAGGCTCTGGGCGTCCGCTTCGACACGTGGATCTCGGAGCGCGGCCTCGTCGAGGACGGCACGGTCGACCGGATCCTCGCGGACCTGCGCTCGAGGCGCGCCGCCGACGGAACGCCGCTCGTCTCGGCCGATCCGGACGGAGCGGTGTTCCTCAGGACCAAGCAGCTCGGCGACGAGAAGGACCGCGTGCTCGTCAAGTCCTCGGGCGACCTCACCTACTTCGGGACCGACGTCCCGTATCACGGCCACAAGCTCGAGCGTGGCTTCGAGCGGCTCATCGACGTCTGGGGCGCCGACCACCACGGGCACGTCCTCAGGATGAAGCTCGCGCTCCGGGCGCTGGGCAAGGACCCCGCAGCGTTCGAGGTCGTCCTCGTGCAGATGGTGTCGGTGACGCGCAGCGGCGAGGCCGTGGTCCAGTCGAAGCGGGCCGGGACGTTCATCGAGCTCAGGGGCGTCGTCGACGAGATCGGGCGGGACGCCTGCCGCTTCTTCTTCCTCATGCGCCGCAGCGACAGCCAGCTCGAGCTCGACATCGACCTCGCGAAGAAGCAGAGCCTGGACAACCCCGTCTACTACATCCAGTACGCCCACGCGCGCCTGTGCAGCATCCTGCGACGCGCGGCGGAGCTGGAGATCGACATGGCCCCGCCGGGCGAGGTCGCGGTCGCGCGGCTCGGCGCCGAGGAGCGCGAGGTCATCGGCAAGCTGGCGGAATACCCTGACTTGATCGCCGATGCGGCGCGCGCGCGCGAGCCGCATCGCGTCGTCTTCTACATCCAGGAGCTCGCGCAGTCGTTCGCCAGCTACTTCACGCGCCTGCAGAAGGTGCACCGCGACACGATCCTGCCCCAGCGCTCGCAGCGCGTCGGCGACTGGCGGGCGAGCTGGGACTGGGAGAAGACGCGGGGGCGCCTCGCGTGGGTCGCGGCGATCCGCCGGGTCTTCGCCGACGCGCTGGGTCTTCTCGGCGTCTCGGCGCCCGAGAGGATGGAGAAGCTCCCTCCCGGGGACGCCGCAGTGGAGGAGGAGGAACCCTTCCGTGCGTGAGATCGAGACGTTCGAGGAGTCGCGCGAGTCGGCCCTGCACGGCCGCGGGATCCAGATCGCGCTCGGCGCCGCCCTCGCCGTGGCCTGCGCCGTGTTCGCCGCCGGTGTCATCGTCGGCCGCAAGGGCGCCGGCACGGGCGCGCGCGATTCGGAGGACCACCTGACGCGCCTGGACGAGGCCCTCGCCGCCGACGAGCCCGGGACGCCGGACGCCCCCCTGACCTTCCACCGGACGCTCGTCGAGCCCGAGGCGCCCACGGTCTCGCCCTCGGAGCTCGCCGCCATCGGCGCGGCCGCCCCCGCGCCCCGAGGCCAGCAGGCGGCGGCGCCGCCGGGACCGGCCGTCGTCCACCTGCAGCGAGGCGGCGAAGAGGAGACGCCCGCTTCCCCGGGCCAGCCCGCGCCGGCCGCCGCCGTGCCCGAAGGATCGGACGGCCCCTTCACCCTCCAGGTCGCTTCCTACCAGGACGAAGGGGAGGCTCGCCGGACGAGCGCGCGGCTGCGCGGCGAGGGCTTCCGCACGTTCATCACCGCCGCCGACATCCCCGATCGCGGCACGTGGTTCCGTGTCAGGATCGGCCCCTTCCGCAGCCAGGGCGAGGTCGACCGCCACAAGCGCGACTACGAGGAGCGCATGCGCGCCCCCGCCATCGTCGTCAAGCGCGAGGACACGCAGTCCGCGTCGCGGCGCCGGCACTGACGTCAGCGCGCGATCAGCTTCAGGAAGGCGCGCGGCGTGACGATGGCAATCCCCTCATGCTCCTCGAGCGACAGCAGATCTTCATCGCCTGTGACTATCGTACCGGCGCGACCTTCGATTGCGGCAGCGAGAATGAAGTCGTCGCCCTGATCCCGAGACGCGCCCTTCTCTCGTCCCGTGTCCTTCACGATGTCCGCCAAGGCCACCACGTCCGCGAGCCATCGGATTGCCTCATCGGGGTCTGGAAGGTATTTGCGGATCTTCGGCAGTCGCAGCCCGATGTCGACTTCAGCAACGATCTTCGGCGACAGGACGAGCTCGAACGAGTCGTGGAGGAGAAGTTCCGAGACGGTCTGCCCAGGCGGGCCATCCGGTCGAATGGCCGCGCTGATGAGCACGTTCGAGTCGAGCAGAGCGCGGATCACGCTTCACTTCTTCCGGCTGCGCGCTCGCCTCCGCGTTCTCCCTCGGGTCTGCGCCCGCGCGATTCGTTGCGCCTCGAGCGCGAGCTGCATTGCCTCGTCGTCCGAGAGCCGCTGGCCGGGTCCTGCTTTCTGACGTTCCATGAACTCCAGCGCGTGCTGGCGGGCGAAGCGCCGCATCTGTTCGAGCCGCTCGACCGGCACGAGCGCGGCCAGCGGCTGGCCCTTTCGTTCGATGATGAACTCGTCGTGACGCAGCGCGACGCGGTTGAGAAGATCGCCGATGCGGGCCCGAACCTCCATGGTCGAGACTTTCACAGGCATGGCCATCGCAGGCAATTATCATAGTTGCTGGTGTTCCGCCACTGAATGCGGAAACGCCCGGCGCGCAATCTCGAGGGCGCCCTTCCGAAGACGCATCCCGACCAGGCGCCGGGCGCGCCGCCGGGGGCCATCGGGCGCGGGAGCAGGGACGGCGCCATCAGTTCCCGGCGCCGGTCCCTCGAGTAGTCAGATGGCCGGTGATGGACAGGCCCTTCCGGGGCGATCCTGCCGCTTTCGCGTGGCATGAGGGTTGCTGGAGCCCGCTTCAGGGCCCGATGCCGAAATGCCCGAACCCGGGGCCCCCAGCGCCGGGGCCCCCAGCGAGCGAAGCTCGTCTGGGGTGGAGCAGCGAAGCTCGTCTGGGGTGGAACGACGAGGGAGACGCATGACGACCGAGCGCCGCTCGAGACCGCGAATCGCGCTGGAGGCCTTCGCCAAGGACATGCTCGACGCCGAGCCGACCGCCGGCTCGGGCGTGATCTTCCGTCTGGTGACGAACGTCTGCGAGGAAGGACTGTTCGTGGTCGATCGTCTGCAATCGCTCGACGACGCCGTCCGCCTCGAGCTCCCGATCGGCGACGGGGGGCAGCCGGTCGAGATCCGGGGCAAGGTCGTCCGCCGGACCGAGGACGGCGCGGGGGTGCGGTTCCTCACCCTCGCCGCCGCCGACCGAGCGCGTCTGGGCAAGCTGTGCGCCGACAGGACGATCTGACGCGGTGCTCCGTCAGCGTACCGGGTGCTCGTCGAAGTAAGTCTGCAAGAGCTCACGAGCGACCTGGCTCGCCTTGATTCGCCAGGTCGGCTCGTTGACGACGAGCGTCGCCACCGCGACCCGTGGCGCCTCGGCGGGAGCGAAGCCCACGAACCACGTGTACCCGCGGTACGGCTCCTGACCCGTCAGCGTCCCCGTCTTCCCCGCCACGCGAATCCCGGGCAGGTAGGGCCGACCGTCCCGATCGTGAAAGGCTCGTCGGCTCGTTCCCGCCGTCGTCGTGATGGTCATCATCCGCGACAGCGTGCGGGCGGTCGCCGGCGCGATGGCCGTCCTCAGGAAGTGAGGCTCGCCTGCGTACAGCGTCCGGCCCGCGGCGTCCGAGACGCGCGAGACCAGCCAGGGCCGGAGCATCTGCCCGCCCTGCGCGATCGCCTGGGCGACCAGCGCAGCATGAAGCGGCGACAGGTGCGTGTGCCAGAAGCCCGCCGCGGTGCGGGCCAGCTCCAGTCGGTCCGCGGGGAACTCGGCCCGGGATGGCTGGACCGGCAGCTCGAAGGGGATGGGCGCATTGAAGCCAAACGACTCGGCGGCCCGAGCGAGCGTGTCGCGATCGAGGTGCCGGTCCGCCAGCTTCGCGACGACCGCGTTGAGCGAGTAGCCGACGGCCTGCGCGAGGCTCGCGCATTGCCGATCGCGGCTCGAGTCGTCCTCGAGGTCACGCGCCGACAGGTGGTGCGACCCGCCTCCGTAGCAGACCTCGAGGTCCGGAGCGATCCCGGCCTTCTCCACGAGCGCCGAGGCCGTCACGACCTTGAAGATCGACGCGGCCGGGGCGCTCGCCTCGGCCCACAGACCCTGCCCGCCGTGCTCCGCGAGCGCCAGGACCTTCCCGGACCTGGAGTCGAGGGCGACCGCGACCGCGGCCGGGACCTGGTTCTCGCGGAAGAGCCGCTGCATCTCGCGCTGCAGGCGCGGCTCGATCGTGAGCTCGAGGACGCGACCGTCGGGCATGCGCTGGAGCAGGCGACCGTCGTGGAGCTGCGCCGCCGCGAGGTCGAGCCCGGTCAAGGGATCGGGGCCCTGCGGCGAGGGCACTGCCGCGGACCGTGGAGCCTCGGTGGCCTCGGCCGGCCTCTGCTCCTCCGGTGCGTCGTCGGCAGGCGCCAGTGACGAGATCGCCGGAAGTGCCAGGAGCAGGAGCAGGAGCACGGATCGGGGCGCCAGGATCGGCTCGCGGCGGGTCGGCACCGGCGTCGGAAGATCCATTCGGGATGCGTAGCCTCGCTTCGACCGGCTGGTCAAATAAGTGGCCATGTTGCGTCCGGTGCGGGTTGTCCTTTACGATCGGCGGACCGTGAGCGAACGGCGGGACCGGGGGACGACTACCAATCCGAACAAGACCGTCGTCACCGTCATCACGCCCGTCCAGAAGAAGACCGATCTGAAGGAGGCGTGCCTCGTCGTCATCTACGGCGACGAGCTCGGCAAGAAGGTCCCGCTCGGCTCGGGCTCGATCATCATCGGCCGATCGTCCAAGTGCGACATCCAGGTCGATCAGGAGTCGGTCTCCCGCAACCACGCGAAGATGAAGAACACGGGCAAGTTCTTCACCATCCGCGACCTGGGATCGACCAACGGCACGTACGTGAACGACGAGCTGGTCGACGAGGCGAACCTGCGCGACGGCGACCAGGTGAAGATCGGCCGAACGATCTTCAAGTTCCTGTCGGGCGGCAACATGGAGACCGCGTACCACGAGGAGATCTACCGGCTGATGACGGTGGACGGCCTCACGCAGGTCCACAACCGCCGCTACTTCCTCGAGGCCGTGGAGCGCGAGATCTCGCGCTGCCACCGGTATGGGCGGGCGTTGACCCTCATCATGTTCGACATCGACCACTTCAAGTCGATCAACGACACCTACGGCCACCTCGCCGGGGACGCCGTCCTGCGCCAGCTCTGCCAGGTCGTGAAGGCGAAGATCCGCCGAGAGGACCTCCTGGCCCGCTACGGCGGCGAGGAGTTCGGCATCATCCTGCCCGAGATCGACGGAGAGAACGCCGTCCTGACGGCCGACAAGATCCGCAGGCTCGTCGAGAAGACGCCTTTCCGCTTCGAGGACACCCGCATCCCCGTCACCATCAGCCTGGGCGTCGCCGAGTGCCATCCGGACTGCAAGGACCCGTCCGAGCTCATCAAGAAGGCAGACGAGTACCTCTACCAGGCGAAGAACAGCGGCAGGAACAAGGTCTGCCCCTGATCAGCCCTGGAGCACCGTCCTGCGGCGCTCGAGGAGCCTGTTCACGATGTCCTGGATCTGCGTCCGCACCTGGTCGTTCAGGCGATTGACGAGGATCGCGTCCTCGGCGGCGTCGGGACCGTAGTCATCGAAGGCGATGGGCTCTCCGAACTCGATGAGCCACTTCGTCGGTGCGGGAACGAGGCCGAGGAGCCCGAGCGCAGGGAACGTCGGGGTGATCGGGATGTACGGCATCCCGAGGGCCTGGGCGAGATAGGTCGGCTTGTACAGGAGCGGGTGGATCTCCTCCGCCCCGACGACCCCCACCGGGACGATCGGCGTCCGGGTGCGAAGCACGAGCTTGACGTAGCCGCCGCGTCCGAAGCGCTGGAGCCGGTAGCGCTCGCGGTAGAGCTTGCCGATGCCCTTGATGCCCTCCGGGAAGACGGCGACCAGGCGCTCCTGCCGGAGCATGCGGTCCGCGTTCTCCTGACACGCCCGCACGGCGCCGATCCGGTTCATGAACGCGCCGAGGAACGGGAAGTGGAAGACGAAGTCCTCCGCGAGCCACCTCACCTTGCGGCGCGCGGGATGCTCGCGTTCGACCGCGGTCTTGATCATCGCGCCGTCGTACGGAATCGTGCCCGAGTGGTTCGCGACGAGGAGGCACCGGCCTGTCTCGGGGATGTGGTGGACTCCCGCCGTCTGCACGCGCCAGTAGGTCGAGTAGAGGAAGTCGAAGAAGGGGCGCCACTTCTCCTCGTACTTGGGATCGAGCCCGTACTCGTCCACCTCGACCGAACGGCCGCGCATCCCGAGACGGCCCCACACTCGCAGGTAGTAGTCGGACGACAGGAGCTCGCGCGCCGAGTCGATCATCCCCGAGCCGAAGCGCTGCCGGAGGCCGCGCGCAGCATCCGCCCCGGGGGGCTCGGCGCCGAGCCGACCCGCCAGGCGCTCGCCGTCGTTCCCGAGAACGTCCGGGGCACGCTCGGCGGCGGCGGGGTCGGCCGACATCCGCAGCATGCGATTCAGCCGCGCCTCGATCCCTCGGTACTCGTCGTCCGCGTCGACGCCGCCGTTGTCCGGGTCCGCGATCGTGGGCGCCTCGCCGGCGGCGGGCCGCCGCGCTCCGCCTGCTCTTCGCGGCGGGCGCCTTCTGTTCGCCGGCCGCGAGCGCCGCGACGCGGAACCGGTCTCGACGATCTCGGCATCGACGATCTCGCTCCCTGCCGCGCTCGGCTCGGCCGGGACCCGCGCATCGACGAGATCGGCAGGCGGCTCGGTCCGAAGCGGAGCGGCGGGGACCGGGGCACGGCGTGGCGCTGGCTTGGGTCGCGCTCGGCCGCGCTTCGCTCGCACGCTGCCCGACTCGCCCCGGCGACCCCGCTCGATCGCCGCCTCGCCCGATCCCTGATCGCCGCCCGCGGTCGTCTCGGCTGGGTCGGCCACGGGCCGAGCGCTCGTCGCCGCCACGCGGACCAGCTCGCGCTCCCGCTCGGCGAGCCTCTGCTCCTCGCGGGCGAGCCGCTTCGCCTCCTTCTCTTCCTTCCGCTTCTTCTTCTTCTTCTTGCCCATCTTCAGGCGTTCGCGTCGCGAAGGAGCCGGAGCTGCCGCAGTCGCTCGGCGCCCACGAACTCCGTGAGCGCCTCGTGGGTGGAGTAGATCGGTCTGTACCCCATCTCCCGCTCGGCCTTCTCGCCGTCGGCGACGCAGAGATAGCGCAGGTAGTCGAGGAAGGTCGGGGGCGCCTCGATGCCGCGAGCCAGCCACAGAGCGCTCGCGAGCGGCGACGCGACGAAGTAGGGAACCGGGATGGCGAGCCGTCCGGCGACGCGGATCACCGTGGAGAGCGGCAGGACGCCGTCGCCCACGATGTTGAAGACGCCGGGGTGATCGCGGTCGATCGCCATCTTGAAGGCCCTGACCGCGTCGACCTCGTGGAGGAACTGGAAGAGCGGGTCGAAGCCCATGATCACGGGGACGACGGGGCGCGAGAGGTACCGCGCCATGTAGTTTCTCACCGTCGGGCCGAGGATCGTGCAGGTGCGGAGGATCGTGACGACCGACTCCGGGCGCCTGTCGGCGAACTTCTGCACCTGGGTGTCGGCCTCGATCTTGTCGCGCAGGAATCGGCTGCGGTCCGTCGCGTGGAGCGGACGCCGCTCGTCGAGGAAGTTCGGGTTCGACGGGTCGGGCCCGTACAGCGCCGTGAGGCTCCGGAGCACGAACTTGCGGACCCGGTGGGCCTCGCAGGCGCCCAGGACGTGCATCGTGCCCACCGACTCGAGCTCGTGCGCCCAGCCCGAGGCGTGGGTCGGGTTCGACAGGAAGGCGAGGTGCACGAACGTGTCCACGCGCTCGGCCTCGAGCGTCTCCGCGAGGCGGGCGTCGACGTTCGGCTGAGTCAGGTCGAGCTTGTAGAAGCGCGTCTTGGCGCCGGCGGTCGGGGGGCTCTGGACGTCGATCGCGAGGATCTTGCCGACTCGATCCTCCTCCTCGTACAGCCCGATGAGGTTCCGGCCGAGCATGGTGTTCGCGCCGGTGAACGCGATGACGCGACGCGGCGGGCTCTTCAGGCGAATCGCGGACGACGGCCTCGGTGCCGCGGTCCTCGGCGCCGTCCGCCCCTTTCGCTCCCTTCGCTCCGCCATGCCGGCGGGACGCTAGCCCGGTGCACCTCGCCGCGCAAGCGGCGGCAGGGCGCACTCCGGTCTGATCTGTAGTTGCGGACCGAGGCGCCGTCGGCCACGGCAGGGGTGGTTCTCTCGCTTCGGGGCGACGCCGCAGGGCGCAGGTCGAGCATGAGGCCAGGGCCCTTCCGCGCTCGAAGTCCGCCGGGGGCGGTATGTGCTTCCTCCAGGTCGCGACGTGCCCCTCACCTTCTCCCGAGACGTCTCGGCCTCCGGCGCGTTCTGCGTCTTGGGCCGCAGCAGGCGCTCCGCCTCAGCGTGAAGCTCGAGCTGCGGGTGCTCGAGCGCGAGGACGTAGGCCTTGTCTGCCCAGCGTTTTCCGCGGCCTCGGCCGAGATCGCGCGCGAAGGGCGCTGGACCGGCGAAGCGGGCGAGCATGTCGGCTCAGCTTGAATCGGGCACTACTTCTCTAAGGCCAGGCACACGCGAGAGCCACGGAGCTCGGAAAGTGAATTCCGAGCCCCGTGGGCTCCCTCCTCTTCAGGACCTCGGATTCACCAGCCGGTAGCAAATCGCGTTGGTGCGATCGAGTAACTCCGCGACCCCTGAGTAGCTCTGCTCATCGACATGGCGCCACGCCCGCGCGATCCGGACCCACACCGCGAGCTCCGCCGCGCTCCCCGCCGCGACCGAGTAGTGGTACCCGCGATCCTTGCCTCTGCGCAGAGACCCTTCGCCCAGGTTGGCCGCGATCGAGCCCAGGGCGTCCTTCATCTGGGTCGCCATGTTCTTGTCGTGCCTGGCGACCTGCTCGATCACCTCGGGCATGGCCTCCACGAGCTGCATCGCGACCTCGAGTGCCTCGAACTTGTTCATCACTGGATCCTTTCTGCCGAACCCTCCGGGGTGCGGCGTGTCGTTTGCCCCTGTCTTGCGCGGCTCCCGTGCCGGCACGGTCCGCCGGGTCGGCACGGGAGGTGCGCCTCAGGGGTGAACGGCACGCCGCACCCCGGAGGGGACGGCTGGACGCCCGCGCCCTGTCCGAGGCACTCGATGTCGCGATGCAGCGAGCGCCACTCTCACGCTCGGCAATAACCCCTCCAGCACCCGACTCGCCGAGCCGTAGCGACCACGGAGCCGGGGCAACGCTGGCACGGGCGCGGGCTCGGTCACGGCCACGGGCGCGGTCACGGGTGCGGGCTCGGTCACGGGCGCGGGCTCGGTCACGGCCACGGCCACGGCCACGGGCTCGGCCTCGATTCCGCCGCCTCGTGGAACCCTGACGGGACGGCGCCTTGCCGGCCTGCCGGGCCGCGGCTACCGACCTCCGAGCCGGTCTGACGGCGCACTCCGGGCGCCCTGGGATGCTACAGTCCTCGCCTCGTGAAGGAGCCCTGGCGCACGCGAGCTGCCCTCGGGGCAATCCTGCTCCTCGCCCTGGTGCTGCGGCTGTGGGGGTCCCGTTTCGGAGCCCCCCACCTCTACCATCCGGACGAGCCGAAGCTCGTCACGTACGCGATGCGTCTCATGGACGTCGCGCACCTCTCCCGCGACGGCTTCCTGAAGAACGGGATCTACCCGCCGCTGACGCCCTACCTCTACGTCCTCGGGTTCGTCGCGCACGGCGTCGTTGGAGCCCTCGGCGCCTTCGGGCCCGCGGCGTCGCTTGCCGGAACGCTCGCCGACCAGGGCAATCAGTTCTCCATCTACTACACGGCGCGGCTCGTCTCGATCGCCTGCGCCGTCGCGACCGTGCTCGTCTCGTACCTGCTCGGCAGTCGCCTGTACGGAAGGCGCGTGGGTCTGGTGGCGGCGCTGCTCCTGGCCCTCTGCCCGCTCCACGTCCGCGACGCGCACTACGCGACCGCCGACGTTCCCGCGACGCTCTTCGCGACCCTCGCCGTCCTCGCGGCGGCGCGAACGCTCGAGGACGGCTCGCGCCGGGCGGCCATGGTGGCGGGGCTCGCCGCTGCGCTCGCGGCGGCGGCGAAGTACCAGGCGGGCGTCGTCGCCCTGGTCGTCGTCCTCGCGCTGGTCCTCGGCCGGTGGCTGAGGGGCGAGGGTGTCCTCTCGCGCGCGACTCTCGGGCGCGTGGCGCTGGCGGGCGCCGCCTCGCTCGCCCTCTTCCTCGTCCTCGTGCCCTTCCCGATCCTCGATGCCATCAGTCACTTCGGGTACGGCGCTGCCTGGAAAGTGGGCAACGCCTGGCGCTTCCAGATGGAGGTCGAGACCGAAGGGAAGGTCGGCATCCTCCGCGGCGACGGGCCCTTCGCCCTCCTGACGGGCCGCGTGTACCCGGGCTTCGGCTTCACCCGGCCGAACGACCTGCCGCGGGGGATGGGGTTCGGCCTGTTCGCGGCCTCGATGGTCTCGACCATCGTCCTCGCCGCGCGCGGCGTCGTCCGCCGGCGCGGGACCGACCTCGTGCTCGTCGCGCTGCCCATCGCGATCATCCTCCTCATCGACCGGATGCACTATCAGGCGGTGAGGCATCTCTTGCCCGCGGTGCCCTGCCTCGCCATCGCCGCGGCCGCCGGGCTCGTCGCCCTCGTCGATGGCGCCTGCCGGCGGCTGGGTCGGCCGTCCGTCGCGGCCCTCGCCACGATCATCGTCGCCGTCGCACTGGCGGGCGAAGGCGGAGCGCGCGCCGCGCGGGCCAACCAGGAGCTCGCCCGCGAGGACAGTCGCACGATCGCGCTCGGGTGGCTCGAGCGCCGCTACCCGCGCGGCGCGAAGGTCGCGCTCGAGTTCTACGGTCCGCCCCTGGTCAAGGCGCGCACCCCGTCGCGTGGGGCCGACGGCCGCCCGCGCTTCGCGCTCCACGACACGGCCATCCTGCGCTACTTCGGCGGCGACGACCGGCGCGAGCCCTCGGATCCGAAGCGGGCGATCCAGCGATTCGCGCCGGACGCGATCGTCCTCGACGGCTGGAGCGGACACCGCTTCTACCTCGACGAGGCGCGCCGACACCACCCGCGCCTCTCCGCGCAGCGGCGCGAGCTCTACCGCTGGATCGAGAGCTCCTACCGACTGGCCACGACCATCCGTGGCGAGGACTCGGGCAGACAGGGCCCGACCATCCGGATATTCACCGCGCGGTCGGCCAGTCCTTCAGGAGCAGCACCGCCGAGGCCAGGGCGCTCGTCCACGACGGGGCGCGCCGGGCGATCCGGCGAGTCGTCTTGACGGGGAGGCGGCAGACCTCGGGCTCGGCGCAGTTCACGCAAGCCGAACGCACCGGGTCGAGCGGCGTGGAGAGCGCGACGAACCGATCGACGAGGAGGTGAATCAACGCGGCCTCGACCTTGGCGGGCTCGTCGCTCTTGAGGTCTCGGCGGGCCGAGGCGCACGGGTCCTCCGCGGCTTGCCCGCCCGACAGCGTCCCGAGCAGGCCCCCTGCCTCCTCTTGCCTCGGCCTGCCGCCGCAGGCGTCGGTCACGCCCAGGTCCCACAGCGCGTGGCAGGCCATCCCGTGGAGCCGCGCCTGGTCGGGGTCGATGGAGAGCAGCTCGAGAGTCCGGATCGAGTCACGGTCGCCCAGCGCGACGAGCGCACGCATCGCGGCCGAGGCCACCGGGAGCTGGGAGTCGCGGATCAAGTCCCGCACCTGCGGGAGGGCCGACCTGTCTCGCTTGCGGATGACCTGCATGACGGCGATCTGCCGGACCTCGGGCTCGGGGCGTCCGAGATCGGCGGCCAGCTCGAGCCTGCCGAGCCGCTCGAGGCGGAGCAGCCGCGCGGTGGCCAGGGTGCCGGTGCAGACGAGCTCGCGCGCCGACCGATCCGAGCGCGCCGCCAGCGAGAGCAGGGCCTGGTCCATCCGGCCCCCGGCGCGATCGTCGTCGACGCCGGCCATCAGCATCCCGAGGATGCAGGGATCCGCGTAGTCGGCGGGCGTCCCGGCCAGGACGTTCGCCTGCAGGCGCGCAGGCGGGATTGGACCACGCGGGGCACGGTGATGGCGCGCGCTCCGGGGTCGGGTGGGCGCTGGCCCGGCACAGCCCAGGGCGAGCAGGAGCACGAGCGAGATTCGGGCGTTCACGGACGGGTAGGGTAGCAGGTTCGGGGCCGAGGCAGATCGTGGCGCCCGAGGGCGGGCCCGTCTATCATCAGGTCCCGAGGAGGACACCGCCCGCTGACGGAGCCCGCGACACGGATCGAGCTGACGCCAAAGCCCTTGCCAGAGGTAGGCGACCTCACCGAACGCCCCTTCGCGCTCCTCCTCGCGGCTGCCCGTGCGCTGGGCTCGACGGGCATCCTCAGCCTGCGCGACGAGAAGTTCATCGTCTTCTCGCGCGGCGTGCCGGTCGCCGCGGTGTCCAAGGTCCTCGAGGAGTCGCCCGAGGAGTATCTCGTGCAGAAGGGCCTGCTGAAGCCGAGCGAGCTCGCCCAGGCACGCCAGATCGCCGTCGCCACCGGTCAGCGGCTGCGCGACACCGTCGCGAGCCTCGGGCTCATCGAGGCGAACCGGCTCTTCGAGCACACCAGGAGCCACGCGCAAGACATGGTCGTCCGCTGCTTCGGCTGGGAGGACGGCGAATGCCGCTTCGAGGAGCGGGAAGGCGTCAGCCCCGACGTCCTGCCGATGGCCCTCGACGTCGCGATGATCTTCCGCGAGGGGATCGCGCGCCACTACGACCGCAGGAGGCTCGACAAGGAGCTGCCGGTGGACGACATGTGGCGCGTCTACACGGTGTCTCCGCCGGCGGCGATGGCCGCGATCGACACGGTCGACGCTCGGCTGGTCCAGCTCGCCGCGGCAAGACCGACGCTCCAGTCCGTCGCCCTGACCGCGAAGCTCGACCCCGACAAGCTCCGGCAGCGGCTCTACGGGCTGTACTGCCTCGGCCTCGTCGGGTTCGGCTTCGGCTTCGGAGGCTCGCCGAGGCCCCCATCACGACCCGCGATGCCGGCCGCGGCGCCGCCGGCGCCGCCCGCCCCGCCGGCGGTCGTCGCGCCAGCGCCCCCGCCCGCCGCCGCACCGCCGTCCTGGGCGCCACGCCAGAAGGATGCGAAGGAGACCACCGCCCCTCCGACACGGGGCCGGGAGCGCGTCCCCACGAGGAAGCCAGAGGCGGCGCAGCACAGGTCGCTCAAGTCCATGCTCGAGGACGCGGAGGTCGCGCGGATGGCGGGCGATCACGACGGCGCGCTCGCCACGCTCAGGCTCGCGCGCAAGACGGCGCCCGAGGATCCGACCGTGCTCGCGGAGCTGGCGATCGCGCTGCTCGACGTCGATCCGAAGAAGCACGCCCGTGAGGCCCACTCGCTCGTGCGCGAGGCACGCGAGAAGGACCCCAAGCACCCGCTCCTCTACGTCGTCCTCGGCCGGCTCATGGAGCAGCTCGGCGACCTCGACCGCGCCGAGCAGCTCTTCCGCTACGCCCTGGCGCAGGACGCCGACTGCGAGGCCGCGCAGCGACGCCTCGAGATGGTCGAGGAGAAACGTCGGGGGTAGGGGGTGTCCCTGATGCCCAGCGGCAAGAGCTACGTCGAATGGAACGAGGAGATGGTGCGGCGGTACGATCCGGGCGCGTACCACGAGCGTTCGAGCGTCCTCATCCGGGCGCTCGAGCGGCAGCGAACGCGCCGCATCGTGCGGCTGCTCGGCGCGACGCCGAACCACCGGATCCTCGAAGTCGGCGTCGGGGCGGGTAACGTCCTCGAGCGGGTGCCGGGGGCGAGGCGCGTGGGAATCGATCTTTCGAGCCGCGTCCTCGGGGCGGCGCGCCGCCGGCTGGGCGAGACGGCGACGCTGGTGCGGGGCGACGCCGCCGTCCTTCCCTTCGGGCGGGCCACGTTCGATCGGGTCATCTGCAGCGAGGTCCTCGAGCATCTGCCCGATCCGGGCGCGGCCGTCGCCGAGATCGCCAGGGTCGTGAAGCCCGACGGCGTGGTCGTGCTGTCGGTTCCCAACGAGGCCCTCATCGACCGGTTGAAGAGGATCATGGGGCGAACGCACCTGTTGCCGCTCCTTTCCACGGCGGGCTATCACGTGCCGCATTCCATGAAGGACGAGTGGCACCTGCACGAGTTCGACCTGGCGCTCCTTCGCCGTGTGGCCGAGCCGCACCTGATGATCGATCGCACGAGCGGCGTTCCGCACTCCTCGTTCCCGATCCGCTGGGTCGCCCGATGCCTGCCTCTAGCGCGCTGACCACCAGGGCCAGGCTCCCCCTGTTCCTACCCCTGGCCCTCCTCTACCTCGGCGTGTTCCCGTACTTCGAGGGGATCAACAACCCGAACGAGATGGTCCGCGTCTACATGACCGTGTCGCTCGCCGAAGAGGGCTCGTTCGCGATCGACGCGATCGAGCGCCGGTGGGGGACCGTCAACGACAAGGCGCGACACGCGGGCCACGTCTACTCCAGCAAGGCGCCCGGGACCTCTTACCTCGGCGTCCCGGTCTACCTCCTTCACCGGGCGGTGGCCCGCGCGCTCGGCCACGTCCCCGACAAGCGCGAGATCGTGCTGGTCCTCAGGCTAGGCGCGGTGGCCATGCCTTGCCTGGTCTTCCTCTGGTTCTTCTCCGGCTGGCTCCTCGAACGGGCTCGGTCCCACCCCCACCTCGGCCGTGCCGTCTTCGTCTCGATCGCCGCGGGATCTCTCCTGTACGCATACGGAATCACGTTCGTCTCCCACGCGCTCAATGCCGCTTGCGTCTTCGGCGCGATGATCGCGCTCGGGGCCGTGCGGGAGCGCGGGCCGCGCGCCCACCTCGTCGCCGCGCTCGCCGGGCTCCTCTGCGCCGCTGCCACGATGTTCGAGTATCCCGCCGCGATCGCCACCGCCGTCGTGGGAGCCCACGGCGTCGTCGAGCTCGCGAGCCGGCCGGGCTCGCGGCTCCGCGCGCTCTCGTTCCTGGCGGGAGGAATGCCGCCCGCCCTGGCGACGATGGCGTTCCACGCCGCGGCGTTCGGCGACCCGCTGTCTTCGGGATACGCGCACCTGGACAACCCGTCGTTCAGGTCCAACATCGGCGAGGGGTTCTTCGGAGCCACGATCCCCTCGCCGATGGCGCTCCTGAGGCTCCTCGGCGATCCCTCCATCGGGCTGTTCGTCGGGACGCCGATCCTCCTGTTCGCCCTGGCCGGCCTTCCCCGGGCGCTGGGCAGGCGGCGCGCCGAGACGATCGTGGCGGCATCGGTATTCCTCCTGATGCTCGTCTTCGTGTCGGCCCTCAACAACTGGCGTGGCGGCTGGACGATTGGCCCGCGCTACCTCGCCACGTGCGTCCCGTTCCTCGCCTACCCCGCGCTGTGCGGTCTCGAGGCGCTGGCCGATCGAAGCCCGACGGCGGCCAGCGTCGCCGCCGGCACGGCGACCTTCCTCGCTCTCGCGCTCACCGGCGTGGCGTCGGCGGTCTACCCTCACGTCCCCGAGTCGTTCACCGTTCCGTTCGCCCAGCTCTTCGTCCCGCTCCTCGAGTCCGGGCACGCGCCCTACTCCTTCGGCTGGCTCGTGGGGCTCGCGGGCGTGGCCTCGCTGGTGCCCGCCGCCGTCGCGCTCGTCTTCTCCGGTTGTCTCGCGGCCAGACCCCGCGATCTCGGCTTCGCGCTGGGCCTCGCGGCCGCTGCCCTCGCCGCGCTCATCTGGCTCGCGCCGAGGACGGATCAAGAGCGCCGCGCCCTCGCCCACGTCGAGAAGCACTGGGAGCCCCGAGCGACCGTCGCCCCCGCGCCCTCGAGCCTGGGCGCCAAGGCGCACGACGCGGCGCTGCGCGGCGACGCGAAGCGCGCCATCGTCCTGTACGGCCGCGCCGCCGGCCGATCGCGGTAGGCCGCCGAGTGGCCGTCGCTTGACCGAGCACGGCGGCTCTCTTACGCTTCGGTAAGATGCGCGGTGCGACGAGACTCACGACCAAGGGCCAGGTGGTCATCCCGAAGGCAATCCGCGATCGTCTCCGCTGGAGAGCCGGGACGCTCCTGGACGTGGAGGCTGAGCCGGATGGAACGGTCCGGATGCGCGCGGCCGCGCTGGACGCGATCGATCGTGGCTTCGGCTTCTTGACCGAAGGCGACCCCGTGGGTGACCTGGAAGCGGAACATCGCGCCGAGATCGCGGAAGATGAGCGCGACGAGCACCGTCGTCGTTGACGCCTGGGGGCTGCTCGCGCTCCTGCGGGCGGAGCTCCCGGCGGGCGCGATCGTCCGTCGGTACCTGCGCCGGGCCGCCGCGGGCAACCTCAGGCTCTTGCTCGGCGTCGTCAATCTCGGCGAGGTCTTCTACCGGGTCTGGCAGACCGCCGGGGAGGCCAAGGCAGAGCAGGCGCTGCGGCTCATCCGCAGCTACCCGATCGAGATCGTGCCGGCGAAGGAGGAGGTGGCGATCGAGGCGGCGCGCCTGAAAGCGAAGCACTCGGTCCCCTACGCCGACGCCTTCGTCGTGGCGCTCGCGCGGCTGGAGCATGCCTCCGTCGCGACTGGCGATCCCGACATCCTCGGCCTGTCGCGCGCGCTGGTGAAGGTGCGCAGACTCTCCCGCGATTCCTAGCGCCGCGTCGCCGCGACCATCGTCCACGGCAAGGGCGAGCGCACGCGGGTGACGCGCAGGTGGCGGCCGACGATCTCGACGAAGGCGGACCTGGACCAGTGCTGGACGTGTCCGGGCGTGTTTCCGAGGTCGGCGAGGTAGCTTCCGCGCAGCACGTTGAGGGCGCGCCAGAGGGGCTCGCGTGGGACCGAGAGCACGACGTCGCCCGAGGCGACGCGGGCCACCTCGCCCAGCGCGGCCTCGGGATCGGTCAGATGCTCGAGGACCTCGCACATGACGACGAGGTCGAAGGCGCTCGATCTCAGACCGAGCTGGGTGGCCGACTGCGCCGCGTAGGGCAAGCCCGTCCTTCGATGAGCGTCGGCCGCGAGCCGCGGCGAGTACTCCACGGCGACGATCGATGCGTCGGGGTATCGCGCCCGCAGGCGCCGGCCGATCTCTCCCTCGCCCGCCCCGATCTCGAGCACCCGCCGCGGCGGCGACCGCGGCAGCAGCTCGCCGAGGCTCCGCAGGAACCCTCCCATGAGCGCCCGCGCCACCGGATTCTTCGTGCCGTACTTGTCGTACGTGTTGCCGGCGACCACGCCTCGGTCGGTCGTGACCATCAGCGGGTCGGAAGGCGCTCGGGCAGGTCGGCGATCCGCTGCCTCGCGGCGAGGCCCAGGACGTCGAGCACCATCTTCGCCCCGTCCCAGAGGACGTTGACCTTGGTCCCCGGGACGTCCGTCCACAGGACCGGCACCTGCGCAACCGGTATGCCCCGACGGAGCGCGAGGGAGAGGATCTCCGCGTCGAAGGCGTAGCCGTCGAGCGCGCACTCGCTCGCAAGCGCATGGGCCGTCGCCCTACAGAACGCCTTCATCCCGCACTGGGGATCCCGGACGTCGATCTGGAGCGCGCGCCTGACGAACCGCCCGTAGATGCGGCCGAGGACCAGCCGGTGCCTCGGCTGGTTTCGTCCCACGCGACGCCTCACGCCGATGGCGATCTCGGCGCCGCGGGCCAGCGCGTCCAGGAGCAGATCGGCCTGGTCGATAGGAGAGGCGAGGTCGGCGTCCGTCACCACGATCACGTCGCCCTCGGCCGCGGCGATTCCGACACGGACGGCGTGGCCCTTGCCCCGGTTGCGCAGGGCCCTCAGGACGCGCGCCCCGCCTCGCCGCGCCACCTCGGACGTCCCGTCCCGGCTTCCGTCGTCGACGACGATCACCTCGCCGTCGGGGCCGGCCCATTCGAGCGCCCGCGGCAAGGTCGGGGCGAGCCGGATCTCCTCGTCGTAGGCCGGTATGACGACGGACCGTCGCACGGCCCGCACGATGGCACAGGCCGCGCCGAGCGTCGACCCTCTCAGGCTCTCAGGCTCTCAGTCCGAGGCGAGCTCGAACGCGCCGTCGTAGACGGCATCCACGGCTAGCGTGGCGCCGTTCGCGAGGGTGATCGTGTCACCCGCACCGAGAACCCGATACCGCCATGAGCCCTCGCGCTCGCGCTGGTAGTGCTCGACCCGCACCGAGCTCTGGGACACGAGCAGGTAATCAGTGAGGGAACCGAGCCGCTGGTACGCCTCCCACTTCTGTCCCCTGTCGTACGTCTCGGTGCTGCGCGAGAGGACTTCGACGACGATGCTGGGGTTCGTCAGGACGTCTGGAGCGCTCGGCTCGGTCCGGACGCCGCCGCACGCGACGACCGCATCCGAGTATGCGTAGCGCTCGCCGGGCCCGGCCGCGATGCGCTGATCCGACGAGAGGACATGGCGCGTGGTGCCCCGCAGCGCCGCGCGCAGCTCGGCTCCTGCCGCGCTGGACAGGAAGTTGTGCCTCGGGCTGCCCCCCGCAATCGCGAAGACGGTGCCGAGGTGGAACTCGTGCTTGTCGGGCTGCACGCGCTCCCACGCCAGGTACTCGTCGGCGCTCATGCGCAAGATCGTGGCGGCGTCGCCCATGCCTTCGTCAGCGTAGCATGCATCCATCTGCTGACCCACGCCGCCGGTGGCGCTACGATGGCCCGATGCGCGCGTGCTTCGGGTCGGTTTCGCCTCGAGCACTGGCCGTCCTCGTGCTTGCCGCCTGCGGGGGCGCGGAGAAGCCGGCGCCGCGCGCACCCCGGACGCCGCTGCCCGCGATTGCCGCCGCGCCATCTCCCGGTCCGCCGCCGGCGCCGCCCGTCCCTCCGGCCGAGCCGGTCGGTCCTCCGGAGGGCTATGTCGAGATGCGGGCGGTTCGCGTCGCGCCTTTCCCGCAGGGAGACGCGGTCGTCCTGGCCGACGAGGGCGAGACGACGATCCTGCCGATCTTCGTCGGCGGCACCGAGGCGCTCTCGATCCAGCTCCGCCTCGCGCACGAGCCTTTCGAGCGTCCGCTGACGCACGACCTCGTCGATTCGCTCCTCGCCGAGCTCGGCGGCACGATCGCGAGGGTGCAGGTCGACGAGCTGCGCGGCACGACCTTCATCGGCTCGATCTGGGTACGCCACGACGGCCGCGTCATCCGCATCGACGCGCGACCGTCGGACGCCATCGCTCTGGCGATCGGAGCCGGCGCCCCGATCTACGTCGCTCGCTCCGTGCTGGCTGCCGCTGGGCTGTCGCTGCCGGGGCCCTCTCCTCCCCCAGCCGGTCCCATCGCGCCTACCACCCCCGCGCCAGCCACGGCGCCGCCCCAACGGACCTTCTAGCCCGAATCGCCTGGCGCACGTCGAAGACGTCGCCGCCTTGACCTGCCGGTATGATTTCGTACCATCCAGGTATGAAGAGCATCGTCTCCCGCAGCAACGCGGATCGGCTGCTCAGCCGCGACCGTGGGTTCTTCCGTACGTACGTCCCCAGGCTCGCGCTGCTCGATCCATCGAATGATGGATAGCGAGGCGAGCCTGCTCACGTCCCGGTGACGACGGCGAGGAGGGGCCCCGGTGGAACATCAGCTCACGAGGCCGTGCTGGGCTTCGTGCTCGCCCCCGGGCCCGGCTGCGCGAGGAGGTGGGCGATCGGGCGCAGGTCGAGCCACCACTGGGTCTTCGGGCGCTGCTTGGCCTCGTCGGCGTGGCGCGGGAAGTCCTCGAGTGGGACGAGCTGGATCTTGCCGCCCTGAAGGCCGATGAAGGCGCTCTCGGACGAGCCTCGGCTCGCCTGCTCCACGAGGAAGTCGACGGAGCGGGTCGCGAGTCGGCTCGCCTGGATCCGATCGAACGGCGACGGGTCGCCCCCCTGCTGCAGGTGGCCGAGGATCGCCTGTCGCACGTCGAAGGCGTCGCCGCCCTCCTCCTCGAACAGCGCGCACATGAAGCCCGTCGTGTAGACGAGGTTGCAGTTCTCGTTGCGGATCATCACGCCGAGGCGCTTGCCCTCCCTGAAGCCGCGGCTCAGGCTCTCGACGTCGGTCACGAGGTCGGAGAGCGTCACGCCCTCCTCGTTCAGATAGACCCGCTCGGCCCCGGTCGCGAGCCCGCTCATCAGGGCGAGGTACCCGCAATTTCGCCCCATGACCTCGACGACGAACACGCGCCGGGCCGCGACCGCGGAGCGCTTGATCTTGTCCACCGCCTCGACGATGCAGTTGAGCGCCGTGTCGGCGCCGATGGCGAGCTCCGATCCCGGGAGGTTGTTCCCGATCGCGGCCGGAAGACACACGATCGGGACGCCGAAGGCGGGGAAGTTCGCGCGCTCGCGGGAGAGCCTGTACGCGGCCTCGTAGCCGCTCCAGCCCCCGATCACGAGGAGGCCCTGGATCCGCTGCTCCTCGATCGCCCGGGCGATCGCGTACAGCTCCCCACCCTTGGGGACCTTGCGGCTCGTCCCGAGCTCGGAGCCGCCCATCGACGCCCAGCCGTTGACGCTCATCCAGTCGAGCTCGCGGGTCTTCCCCTCCGCGAGGCCGGCGAAGCCGTTCACGATCCCGAGCATGACGTGGCCTCGGTCGATCCCCAGCCGCACGGCGGCCCGCGCCGCGGTGTTCATGCCGGGCGACGGCGCGCCCGCGTTGAGCACCGCGAGCCTCAAGCTCCTCTGTCCCACCTCCGGCGCGCGCGGCATGGCTCGCACGAAGGTCCTGAGCGTGCGGAACGCCTCCCCGAAGCTCCGGCCTCTCAGGCCCATCGCCTTCTCGAAGTCGCCGGCGGCGATGGCCCTCGCGACCTCGTGGGTCTTTTCGACGCAGTCCATCAGCGGCGAAGTGACGACGCGGTTCCCGCGCATCCCGATGAGCTGCGGCTCGGCGGCCGGCGGCGCCGCGAGGATCGCCTCCACCGCCGCGTGGCCCATGATCGTCCCGAGGTTGCGGTCGAAGGCGCTCGGAGATCCTCCGCGCTGGACGTGCCCCAGCACGGTGACGCGGACCTCCTCCTTCATCCTCTCCTCGACGACCTTCTGGACGTACGAGCTCCCGATCGTCTTGCCGTGCCGGTCGCGGGCGCCCTCCGCGAGGACCACGATGCTGTCGCGGCGCCCGGCCCGGCGACCGGCCTCGAGCCGCTCGCACATGACCCGCTCCCAGTCGTCGACGTCGGGAGGGCTCTCCGGGATGAGCACCCAGTCGGCGCCGGTCGACAGTGCGCCCATGAGCGCGAGGTAGCCGCAATTTCGCCCCATCACCTTGACGACGAAGCTCCGCTGGTGGCTGGCGGCGGTGCTCGAGATCGCGTCGATGGCCTCCGTGATCCGGTGGAGCGCAGTGTCCGCGCCGATCGTCATGTCGGTGCCGAACATGTCGTTGTCGATCGAGCCCACGAGACCGACGATCCCGAGGTGTGGGTGGCGCGCGGCGGCGTCGGCGGCGGCCCGTCCGCTCTGGACCAGCTCGCCGACCAGGGACGGCCACTCCTGCCAGAAGACGTGCGCCCCGGTGAGGCTGCCGTCCCCACCGATCACGACCAGCCGGTCGATGTCGTGTCGCACCAGGTTCTCTGCCGCCGTGAGCCGTCCGTCCCTGGTCTGGAAGGCCTCGCAGCGCGCGGTGCCGATGACGGTCCCGCCGCGGTGCAGGATCCCGCCCACGGACTCCCAGCCGAGCGGCCGGATCCGATCCGCGCCCTCGACCATCCCGCGGTAGCCCTCGCAGATCGCGAACACGTCCACGCCGTGGTGGAGCGCCGTGCGCACGACGGCCCGGAGCGCGGCGTTCATCCCCTGCGCGTCGCCGCCGCTCGTCAGAACACCGATCCGTCCCGACATGGGCCCTATCCGATCTGCGCGATGAGGTCCCTGGCCTCGACGATGAGGAGCCTGAGCTCCGCGTCTCCCAGGCCGATGGCCGACTGCGCGACCACCGGCGTCGACGCCTCGGTCTCGTTGCCGATCCCCGCCCCGAGGTGGCTCGAGACGCATTCGGCCACGCAGACCGCGGCTGCGACCGGATCGACCTGCCCGTCGACCGACGGGTCGTGGTGGTGGCCGAGCACGCGCTGGATCTCGACCGGCAGCTTCCACCGCGCCGCGAGGATCTCGGACGCCTTCTCGTGGGCGGCGAAGATGGCCGGCCAGACCCTGCCGAGGTCCGGCAGATCGGGCCCCTTCCTCTTCTCGGCCAGGGTGATGAGCGAGGCGGCGATTCCAACGTCGTGCAAGAGCCCGCACAGGAAAGCGTGCTCGCCGTCGACCTTGGCGTAGCGGCAGACGAGTCGCGTCACGTACGCGGTGGCGGTCGAGTGCCTCTGCAGCTCGGCCATGGGCCACTCGTAGCCGGGCGCCTTGAAGATCTTGAGCTTGAGCGTCGCCTCGAAGAAGACGTCGACGAGCGATCGCAGGCCCATTCGAACGACCGCGTGCTTGAGCGACAGGATCTTCGACTTCGACGGGTACAGCGGCGACTGCGCGATCTGCAGGACCCTGCCGGCGAGCAGCGGGTCCTTCTCGAGAAGCGCGATCACCTTCTCGAAGTCGACCTCGGCCCAGCCCGACAGCTCGAGGAGCTCCGTCGCGACGGACGGCAGGAGCGGCGGCTGGTAGTCGGGCGACTCGAAGGCCGACAGGAGGTGGGTCGTGGGGTCGGTAGGCATGGCTCCTAGCGCATCGAGTAGCCGATGCGGCTCCTGAGCTCCTGAGCACGGGCGCTCATCCAGAACGCGCAGAGCTCCTCGATCCTCGCCTTCGCGGCATCCGGGCCGAGGTCGCTCCGCCTGCGAAGGTGGGCGGCCGCGGAGGCGACGTCACCCGAGAGCACGAGGCCGATCCGTGTCGCCGAGCGCTCCATCGCATCGAGGGCGGCCCCCGGATCGAGGTCCTCGGGCAGCGCCTTCGCGGCGACCTCCACCGCGGCGCGGCCCTTCTGGTCCAGCTCGGCCGCGAGCTTCTTGGCGAGGTCCGCGACGATCGGCTCGAGCCTCGCCTTGACCTCCACGCCCTGGCCCGCGAGGCGGCGCGTGGCGAGGCAGAGCGCCCCGAGCTCGACCGAGCCGAGCGGGACGATCCGACCGGGCTCGAACGCGGCCGACTCCTGCGCGACGCGCGCCATCGCCCTGCCGAGGGCGAAGAGGAGCTCGCGCCCGGGCGCGTCGCAGGCAGCCTGGCTGACGACGATCGAGGGGACGGGCGTCGGCTCCACGGTCACCCGCAAGCCCGAGGTGGGCCAGACGTACAGCTTGAACGGCCGCGCCCCCACCAGCTTCGCGACCTGATCGGCCGCACGGCGCACCAGGAGCGGCGAGTCGCCCGCGAGCGCGTCCTCGGGCCTCAGGCCGTACTCGCCGAGCGTCGGCGGGAAGATCCGATCGAGCACGGGGGAGACTGCCCTGAGCAGCGCCACGAGCTCCATGGGATCGCCTGGGTCGGCCGCGAGGAGCGCGGAGACCGGATCGAGCGCGGCCGAGGGAGCCGGCTGCAGGCGCGGTCGGAGCTGCCTGTGGAAGTACGTCTCCGTCTCGTCGGCCGCCTCGACCGCCACCAGACAGGCGCCGGCCGTGAACGCCGTGTCCTCGTCGGACTTGGAGGTCGCGAGCTTGTGCAGCCTGCGATACGCCTCGACGCTGCGGGGCGCCGCGGCGCACAGCTCGCGAGTGACGCGGATCGCGGCCTCGACGTCTCCTGCCTTCTCCAGCGCGGGCGAGAGCTTCTGAAGCACGGCCGACGAGGTCGGATCGAGGTCGCGCGCCGTCTTCAGGTGCGCGAGAGCGCCGGCCTCGTCGCCGAGCCTCTCGCCGACGAGGAGCGCCAGCCGGAAATGCCGGTCGGCCGCGGCCGGCCCGGTCTCGCCGGCCGCACGCTCGATCGCCCGCCGAATCGCGTCGGCGAGCTCGGCCCACTGCCCCTTTGCCGCGCAGATCTTCTCGAATCGCTCGAGGACCGCCGGCGCCTCCGGCGCGACGGCCACGGCCCTGCGGATCGCCTGCTCGGCCTCGGCGGCATCGCCCTTGCGCTCGCGGATGTCGGCGAGCCGGGCGAGGACGGCCGCGATCTGGCGCGGCTCCTGGATCATCCCGATCAGCTTCTCCGAGAGCGCCGCGGCCTCTTCCCACAACCCCATGGCGGCGCACGAGCTCAGAAGCGATTCCACGCTCGCCGGGTCGTCCGGGTCGAGCTTCACGAGCTCTCGAAGCGCCTCGAGCCCTTCGCGCTCCTCCCCGAGCTTGTCGTGGGCGTCGCGGAGCTTGCGCAGCGAGTCCTTTCGCACGGCGAGCTCCGTGGCGGAGCGCGCGAGCTCGCGGTAGAGCGCGAACGCCTCGTTCCACTGGCCGAGCCGAACGTTCAGGTCGGCGAGTGCCTGCAACACCGCCGGGTCGGGACTGCCTCCGACGAGAGCGCGCGTGAACGCGCTGATCGCGCCCTTCGGGTCCGACAGCCGGTCGCGGTAGACCTCGCCGAGGCGGCGGGCGATCGACGCGGCCTGGGCGCGGTTCGGCGCCACGGACTCCGCTCGCTGGAGCGTCTTGACGACCGCCGGCCAGTCGCCCCGGCGGGTCAGGATGTCGGCCCATAGGTCGAGCACCTCGACGTCCGGGGTCATGGCGGCGAGCTTCTCGATGACCCGCTCCGAGGCGGCAGGGTCGTCGGCCTCGAGGTACTGTCGCGCCGACCTGAGGAGCCAGTCGCCAGCCTTCTCGGGCGGCAGCGCCACCGCGGTACGCTCGAGGGCGGCGGCAAAGGCTGCGGCTCCCTGCTCCGGGGCCGCGAGGATGGACTCGCGTCGCGTGAGCAGGACGAGGTCGCCGGGGTTCTCCGCCAGCGCCGAGTCGACCTCGGCGAGCGCCTCGGCGTCGCGGCTCGCGGCCACGAGGGCATCGGACAAGGAGAGCCTGGCCTCGAGCCTCTCGGCCGGCGTCTTCGACCTCGCGACCCGGCCCCGCAGGTGCTCGCAGAGCGTCTCCTGGTCCCGCGCCCGGTGGGCCGTCCGGTCCAGCGTCAGCCGCGCCGCGCCGTCGTCGGGCATGATCTCGAGCAGCTTCTTGCAGGCGAGCGCCGCGGCGTCGGGCCGGTGCAGCCGGTGGTCGCACAGCGCGGCGAGGTCGAAGAGCGCGCCCGCGCGCAGCTCGTCCGCCTTGGCCGCCTGAGTGAGGTGGCGCAGGGTGCCCGTGCAGGCGGTCCACATGCCGAGCGACGCCTCGATCCGGGCGAGGCTCGCCAGCGCGGTCGCGTCCTCGGGAGCCGTGGCGACGAGCTCACGGAGCGCGGCCAGGGCCTTGCGTGGCTCGACGCCGGGCCTCATGGCGAGCGACGCCGCGTCCCTGAGGCGGGAGAGGCGCTCCTCGCCGACGAGGTCGGTCGCGTCCTCGACGAGGACGTCGATGAGCTCGCCCCACCGCGCGGCGCTCGCCAGGCATCGGCGGAGCGCTCTGCGCAGGTCGGCCGCGGACGAGCCCTCGGCCACGGCCCTCTTGTAGAGGTCGGCGGCCTCCGACGGACGCTTCATGTGAAGGTCGGTGATCGCGGCCATGCGCCTGAGGCAGTCGGCGCGGACCTGGGGCTTGACGGTCTTCTCGAGCTGCCGGTCGATCTGCTGGACGAGCTGGTCCCACTGGCCATGGCTCGTCAACAGGCGCTCGACCATGTCGAGGGCTGGCCGGGAGCCCGGATCCGCCGCGAGGGCCGCCTTGGCGTGAACGAGCGCCTGCTCGGGGCGACCAAGTCGCTCGTCGAGCACCTGCGCCATCCGGATGTTCCACTGGACCGCTCGGTCCGCGGGCACCTGCGAGATCTGGCGCTTGTACAGACCGCAGAGCTCCTCCCACTTGCCGCGCGCGTCGAGCAGGCGTCCCAGAGCCGCCACGATCGGGTGCTCGGCAGGCGCCTTGAGCGCCGCCTTGCGGTACAGCGCGATGGCGCGGTCGGGGTCGCGGAGCTGCTCCTCGGTGAGCTCGCACGCGGCCTGCAGGAAGGACAGGTGCCGCTCTCCCTCCTTCTCCAGCGCCGCCAGACGCTCGAGCACCTCGACGAGATCCTCCCACTCGCCGGTCCTGCCGTACAGCCGCGACAGACCCAGGAGCGCGCCGGGGTGGTCGGCGTTGATCTCGAGGAGGCGCTGGTAGGTGAGGATCGCGCACGAGACGTCGTTGACGCGGTCCTCCCAGACGACGGCCACCCGCTCGAGGAGCGCGGTGCGCCAGCGGGCGTCGGTGACGCGGCCGAGCTCGGACTCGTAGAGCTCGCCGAGCTCGCGCCAGCGGCTCTCGTTCGTCAGGACGCGCTCGAGCGCGACGAAGGGCGCCACCAGGTCGGGCGCGAGCGAGCGTGCCTGCTTGTACGCGTCGATCGCCTCGTCGATCCTGGGCGGCTGCATCTCGCGCAGGAGCGCGCCCACGCGGCAGAGCGCGGCGGCGCGCCGCCTGGAATCGGTCGTGGCCTCGACCTCGCGTCGCAAGAGCACGAGGAGGGCCGCAGGGTTCTTGCCGACCTCCCGGCAACGCGAGAGGGCCGCGAACGCAGGCGTGTAACCAGGGTCGTCCTCGACCGCGTGGGTGTAGGCGTTGGCGGCGTCGTCGGGGCGTCCGAGCGGGCCGTTGTAGAGCTCGCCCAGCGCGTAGTAGAGGGAGGCGCGATCGGGGCCCGGCTGGCAGGCGTCGATCCGGCGGCGGAGGATCGCCTCGATCGCCTCGGCGTGGCCTCCCTTGGCCTCGATGGCCTGGAGCGCCGCGAGGGCGGCCGGGTGCGTCGGCTCGTCCCCCAGCAGCCGCTCGAGGTCGGCGCGGGCCGCCGAATCCACCTGGGGCGCGTGCGCGCCGAGCAGCGCGGAGGCGCCGGCCCCGTCGCCGAGAGCACGCGCATCCTCGCCGCGACCGAGCCGCGCGAGGAGCCGCCCCAGGCTCGAGCGGGCCGAGGGCGAGCCCGCCTCGGCCGCTTCACGGTAGAGCCGCTCGGCTCGCGAGTCGTCTCCCGCCGATTCGGCCGCGACGGCCGCCAGGGACAGGAGCTCCCCGCGGCTCGGGCCCTGGGCCTCTCCGATCGCAGAGTCGAGGTCCGAGCCCCCTCCCGCGGGGGCGTCGGACGCGCGGAAGAGCGCCCAGCGCGCGAGCGAGTAGCCCGGCGCACGCTCCAGGGCCTCGCGGGCGGCCTGTCGCGCTGCCGGCCCCGCTTCGAGGCGGTGCTCGCGGACGGCGGCGAGCATGACCAGCCACTGGGCGCCTTCGGTTCCGGAAGCAATCGCGGCTCGCGCCTCCAGGAGGCGCGAGGTCTCGGACCAGAACCCGGACCTCGCCGCAACGACCAGGCTGGCCTCCAGCACCGCGGGCGCCTTCGGAGCGGCCCCGAGCGCACGGCCGATCGCGGCGCGGCACGCGTCGCGCTCGCCGAGGCGGAACTGCAGCCGCGCGAGCTCTGCCCAGAGGCGTCCGGCGGCCTGGGCATCGATCGCCTCGAGCCGCTTGGCCTCATCCTCGAGGAGCTGGCCCTGCAACGTCTCGTGCAGGACACGCGGACCGATCTGGCTCAGCGCGACGCTCGGCTGACTGGACTCGGAGGTCTCGTCGATGAAGACGTCCGCCTGCTGCGTTCCCCCCGATCCCGCCCCCGCTCCTCCGCTCCGTGGCTCGTCCATGACCACTGGAGTTCAGCGGAATCGCTGGAATCGGTCAAGCCTCAGCATCCGCCGCAGCGCGAATCGGTCTCGCGCTCGGCGTTCTGGCAGGAGAGCCCAGCGACCTGGCAGCGCCCGCGGGCCCAGTCGTCGGACATCTCGTCGGCGATCGCGCAGATGCGGCGCGAGGCGTCGCAGATCGCCGTCGCGCTGCGGCAGAAGCGCTCGCATGCGGGAGCCTCTACACCCTCTGGAGCCGAGCTCACGCCAGGAGGCGCTCCGTCCATCGGCTCGCCCGCGGGCGGAACCGGCGCCAGCGACGGCAGAGGCTCGGCCTGGGACGGAGTCGCGGCCTCGCCGGCCTGCGCCGCAGGCTGCGGCGCGGGCTCCGCCCGCCGCTGGATGCCGAGCGCCCGTTCCTCGCGAGTGATCCTGCGCTCGAGCTGCGCGATCTGCTGCTTCTGCGACTGGCGGCGCTGCTCCGGTGTGACCGGCGGGGGCGAGCGCGAGGCACAGGCTGCGAGGAGGAGCGCCAGGCCGAATCCAGTCCTCGTGGTCATTGCCGGCAATGGTACCCGACTTCCGCCACTCGTTGACGGGGCCGATGTTTGGGCGATACTCGAAGACGCATGAGCAAGCGTCTCGCCTCATGGCTCCTCGGCGCGGCGGCCGGTGTCCTCGTCGGGGGCCTGCTCGCGATGGAAGCCGTGGCACAGGCGGAGGCCGCCTCGTTGACGATCTCGATCGAGCTCGACGGTCGGCCGGCCGCTGGCGCGGTCGAGGTGCTCGACGTGTCCGGGAACGTCGCGGTCCGCGGGGTGGCGGGACAGACCCTGCATCTGCCTGCGGGGCGCTACTCGGCCGTGGTCCGGTGCGACGCGATCCCCTCGTCCGGATCCTCGCGATCCGAATCCAGGCTCAGCGCGAGGGCGATTCCAGATCTGGAGCTCGCGGCCAGGAGCTCGGTCCGCCGGACGGTGCGGTTCACGTCTCCCGCGCGCTAGGAGCGTGAGACCGAGGCGCGCGCCGCGGACAAAAATCATGCCCAAGCCTTGCGGCATTTTCCGCCTGTGCCTATGCTGCGATCATGTTCGACGCGCCTGACAAGCCAAGCGAAGCCGACGTCCAGTTCCCCGACGAGCTTCCGGTCCTTCCCATCCGGAACGCCGTGCTGTTTCCGGGCGCCGTCGCTCCTTTCGACGTCGGCCGCGAGAAGTCGCTCGCCCTGGTCGAGGATCTGGATGCCCAGCCGTCGCAGGTCATCGCCATCTTCGCCCAGCGTGACCCGTCGGTGGACGACCCTGGGTTCGAGGACCTTCATCCGGTCGGCGCTGCGGCGCGCGTGCTCAAGGCCCTCAAGCACTCGTCCGGCAACTACTCGCTGATCCTGCAGGGTCTGGTCCGGATCCGCTTGGACCAGGTGACCCAGCAGGCGCCCTACCTGCGCGCCAAGGTGCGCCGCCTCGAGGAGATCAAGGTCGAGGACGTCGAGTCCGACGCGCTGGCGATGAGCCTGAAGGACATCGCCAAGCAGGTGATCCAGCTCATGCCCGAGCTGCCGCGCGAGGCCGGGGCGCTGATCGACTCGATCCAGGAGCAGGGCCACCTCGCTGATCTCGTCGCCGCGAACCTCGACGCTCCGGTCGAGGACAAGGCGCAGCTCCTCGAGACGGTGGACGTCAAGGAGCGGCTGCGGCGCGTCCTCAGGCTTCTGTCGCGCCAGCTCGAGATCCTCCGGATGCGCGAGAAGATCAACTCGCAGATCAAGGAGGAGATGGGCAAGAACCAGCGCGAGTACGTCCTGCGCCAGCAGATGAAGGCCATCAAGGAGGAGCTCGGCGAGGATGACGGCGACTCGGGGGATCTCGACGGTCTCGAGGAGCGCATCTCCAAGGCGAACCTGCCCACCGAGGCCAACGACGTCGCGCGCAAGCAGCTCCGGCGGCTGCGGTCCATGCAGGTCGGCAGCGCCGAGTACACGGTGGTGCGTACCTACCTCGACTGGATCCTCGAGCTTCCCTGGTCGATCTCGTCCCCGGACGTGATGGACATCGCCGCGGTGCGCCAGATCCTGGACGAGGACCACTACGGCCTCGAGAAGGTGAAGAAGCGCATCGTCGAGTACCTGGCGGTCCGCAAGCTCAAGCAGGACAAGAAGGGCCCCATCCTCTGCCTCATCGGGCCTCCCGGTGTCGGCAAGACGTCGCTCGGCCGGTCGATCGCCCGGGCGCTCGGACGCAAGTTCGTCAGGATCTCCCTCGGCGGCGTCCACGACGAGGCCGCGATCCGTGGTCACCGACGGACGTACGTCGGCGCGCTTCCGGGCCAGATCATCCAGCAGCTCAAGAAGGCGGGCACCAACAACCCGGTCTTCATGCTGGACGAGGTGGACAAGCTCGGGCACGACTTCCGGGGAGATCCGTCGGCGGCCCTGCTCGAGGTCCTCGATCCCGAGCAGAACTTCTCATTCTCGGACCACTACATCGAGGTCCCGTTCGACCTGTCGAGCGTGATGTTCATCGCCACCGCGAACATCCCCGACCCGATCCCGCCGCCCCTGCGGGACCGCATGGAGGTCCTCGACATCGCCGGCTACACGCGGCGGGAGAAGGCGGCGATCGCGCGGGGGCACCTCATCCCCAAGCAGGTCCGCGAGCACGGTCTGACGCCCGCGCAGATCACGTTCGACGACAAGGCCGTCGACGACATGATCGACATCTACACGCGCGAGGCGGGCGTGCGGAACCTCGAGCGGCAGCTCGCGACCTGCTGCCGCGGAGTCGCGGTGAAGGTGGCCGAGGGCCACACCGAGCCGCGCACCGTCGCCGACGCGGATCTCGCGGAGTACCTCGGGCCGGCGCGCTTCACGTCCGAGATCGCGGAGCGGACCGAGGAGCCGGGCGTGGCGACGGGCCTCGCGTGGACCGCCCTCGGCGGCGACATCCTGTTCATCGAGGCCACCCGGATGCACGGCGCGGGCAAGCTGGCGCTGACGGGGCAGCTCGGCGACGTCATGAAGGAGAGCGCCCAGGCGGCCCTGTCCTTCGTGCGGTCCCGTGCCCCGGCGTACAAGATCCCGGAGGACTTCCTCGAGAAGCAGGACATCCACATCCACGTCCCGTCGGGCGGCATCCCCAAGGACGGTCCCTCGGCGGGGGTGACCATGTTCACGGCGCTCGTCTCGCTCCTCACGGGGACGAACGTGAGGCACGACGTCGCGATGACCGGCGAGATCACGCTGCGCGGCAGGGTGCTGCAGGTGGGCGGGGTCAAGGAGAAGGTCCTGGCCGCTCACCGCGCAGGCATCAAGCGCGTCATCCTCCCCGAGCGGAACAAGCCCGACCTGGACGAGATCCCGGCCGAGATCCGCGACAGCCTCGACTTCGTGTTCGTGGGCAAGATGGATCAGGTCCTCGAAGCAGCCCTCGAGAACCCCCCGGGCTCGCTCTCCTCGAACGACGTCACCGTGGAATCGGGCAAGCCCGCTCCCGCCGTGGCGAGCTCGAACTGACCCCGACCTTCCCTCGCTAATCCTCCTCGGGCGGGCAGATCACGGGAATCATCTCGCGCTTGTTCCTCCGGTAGACGCGGAAATCCTGCCGGTCGACCGTGAGGATGCTGTGGCGTGGGTGGAGCTCGCTCATCCTGATGAGGCACAGGTCCGCCAGGTCGGGGTCGCGGTCGGCATAGCGCCGAGCCAGCACGGCAAGCTGGACCTGATGATCGCCCGCGCAGAAGTCGAGCTTCACGAGGCCGTCCTCGAGCATGGCCAGCACGAGACTGACGCTTCGGAGGTGGAACGCCGTCTCGGCGAGGACGGCCTCACATGTCAGGAGCGGCTCCGTGACGCGCTCGGCCAGTCCCACCGCCCACTCGTGGTGGCGGTCGCCGGAGTTGGCGAACGCGACGAGGAACCCGGTGTCCGCGATACCCTTCACCGCGTCGAGAAGCCTTTGCGGGTCGAAAGACCACGCGGGCCCGAGACCGCGCCGGCCAGCCGCATGAACGACCGCGCGCCAGCGGCCGAGCGTGCCTTCTCCAGCTGATCGCGTACGATCTTCCCCTGGGAAACGCCGCTCCGCGCGGCCACCGCTTCGAGCCAGGCCGCGAGCTCCGGGCTAAGACGAATGGTGATTGTGTGACTCATCTGGCAGAAGCATATTCGCACCCGCCTCGGCGTCAAGTACCTCGCGCGACCGGACCCAGCCATGGGGGAACCCCGGGGGTTCTCCCGGACGATTCCGGTGGCAGCGCCGCCGCCCCGGTCTTTTCACTGTGCCACGCCCCCCGAGTGTGCTGAATTCCCCCTCGTGCCGCCAGAGGCAACCGAAGAGCCCGGCAGGGAGGATCGCGCCTCTCGGGCGCTGATCCCGAAGGCGTCGCTCGAGGCGCTGTCCGGCAGGATCGTCGTCCTCGTCGCGGCCGCGCTGCTCGCCGGGGCCGTGTATGGAAAGTACAAGCCGTTCACCTGGCTCGATGGCGACGGCCGCTTCTACCTGAACATCACGAAGGGGCTCCTCGGGGGCACGCTGGACCAGCGTGGGATCCACCCGACGTCCTGGTTCGAGGAGCGGCTGGGGTGGAACCGGAACCTCGGCATCGCCTGGAGCAACATCTCGCGCGGGCGGACGGGGACCTACTACCCGAAGCACTCGTACGTGATGCCGGCGCTGATGGCGCCGCTGGTGGTGGCCTTCGGCGAGGCGGGGACGCTCTTGTACAACAACCTCGCGATCCTCGCCGTCGTCATCCTCATGTTCCTCCTGGCGCGGCAGGTCGCCAACGGTCCGGCGGCGGCGGCGGCGACCTTGATGCTGTTCGGAGGCTCTCTGTTCTTGCCCTCGGCGTATCACCTGCTCGCCGACTTCACCCACGCCGGCTTCGCGCTCGCGGCGCTCCTCTTGATCCTCCGCGGCGGATGGGGCGCGGCCGGCCTCTGCCTGGGGATGGCGATCTGGGCGAGACCCATCAACGTCGTCCTCCTGCCGCCCGTCGTCCTCCTTGCCGTCTTCCGCTGGCCCGGCTGGCGCCTCGCGCTCCGTTTCTCGGCCACCCTGGCGATTCCGCTCGCGTGCTACGCGGCAATGAACACCTGGATGTTCGGTGCTCCGTGGATCACCGCGTACCAGCGGGTCCTCATCGTCAAGAACGGCCAGCAGGCGCTGGGCGACCACGCGGACCTGTACACCGTTCCGCTCTTGACCGGTCTCGAGCGCGTCTTCGGAAGCCGAGGAGACGGGCTCGTTCGCGGGTATCCGATCGTCGCCGTCGCCCTCCTGGGTGTGCCGATCCTCGCCTGGCGCCACCGCCGTCTCGCGGCCGTTGCGCTCGCGGCGATGGCGCTGAACGTCCTGTCGACGGCGAAGTTCGAGGTGTTCCATTCGCGCTACTACGTCCTCTTCGTGGCCCTCGCCGTCCTTCCCCTGGCCGCCCTGGCGCAGCTCGCCTTCCGTCCGCCAGGGCCGCGGGTCGTCGGAGAGCGGCGGAGCTTGCGACCGTGGCTGGTCCTGGGCGCGGTGGCCCTCGCCATGGCCATCGGTGCGTTCGCGACCCGGATAGGCCATCGCCCCGGCGTCGCCCGCGGCCCTACGCTGGATGAGCGCGCGGAGCAGATGGTCGTCCGTCGCGGCGACACCCCTTGCGACTTCTGGAATGGCCAGCACGCGGCCTACGAGTGCGTGGGAACCGAGTCTCGGGACTTCGGCAACCTCACCGGCCGGGTGCCTTCTCTCGACAGAGAGATCCGGGGCACCGACGCAGCCCATGCGCTCTGGGTCGTCCCCGCCGCCCGGACGCGGCCCCTCGTCGCGCGCTTCCCGAAGACCGCGCTCGGCCAGAACGGCTTCACCCTGGTCTTCGCGACCACGCCCGACGCGACGGGGCTGCCGTACGAGGTCGCGATCGAGCTGGGTCCCCACCGCTCGACGCTGCAGCTCGCCCGCAAGGGAGCGGTCGTCCGTCGAACGCTGCCCAGGCCCCCGGGCCGCTCCGCCGCGGACCTCGTCCTCAGCTTCACGACGACCCGCGGCGGCCGCGCACGAGGGCTCTTCGTCAACGGCTACCCGCGCTGAACGGGTTCTCGACCAGTGGCACGTTTTCTACGTGCAGCCAACGACCAGGCGGCGATCGCCACGACCAGGCCTCCACTCCCGCCCCCCGGGACCGTCGAGCAGCCGCCGAGGGCGTGCCACCGCCCTTCGCCCTCGGCGCCGCCATCCACGCCGTCAGCGCCTGCGTCCTGTTGCACGCCCGCGTCGCCGTCCGGAGCGCTGTCGCTCGCCCGCCCGACCGCACAGTAGGGTTCCTCGAGCGTGGTGGGGTCCTCGCCGTCGGCGAGGAAGCGGAGCGGCACCTCGGCTCGTGCGCCCGACGTCCGCAACAGTGCGGAGAGGATGCCGGCGGCGGGCTCGGCGAACGGGCCGACCGTCGCGACGTAAGTGCCCGGCTCGGCGTAGGTCGCGGGGATCGCCGTCGACGCGAAGGAGACCTCGAGCGGCACGTCGGGACCGACAAGCAGATCCGTCCGACCGTCGCGCGGTTGGATCGTCGCGGTGACCGTCGCGGCTCCGTCTGCGCGCGGCTCCCGCACCGAGGCGCAGAGCTCGACGGACAGCCTCGCGAGGTCGCGCGGTCCGTGCGGGCGGACGGCGAACGTGGTCACCACCCCCGTCCGCTGGCCGTCCCAGCCGACGTCGACGTTCTCCACGTACTCGCCGTACGTCGTTCGCACCTTGGCCTCGAGCTGCCTGCCCTCGTGAGTCACGTCGAGGTCGAACGGGACGCCGACGCCCGAGAAGACCTCGAAGTCGTCGGGCGGCGGGACCACGTCGCCGTCGGAGTCGCGTAGCTCGGCGACGATCCAGCCGAAGTCCTCTCCGCCCGAGTAGACGACCTGGTGGTAGGGCCCGATGAGTGACGACTGCGGGTCGACGACAGCGAGGAGCTCGGCGCGGTTTGCCCAGTAGATGACCTCGGCTCGTTTGCCCAGGGCGATTCCGTCGAGCCGCAGCTCGATCGGTCCGGCGTCGTGCAGGAGCGCCGCGCCGATCCGGATCGAGATCGACCTCGTCCCGAAGTCGATGGCCATGGGCTCGACGAGCTCGCCTCCCCGCCCGCGGAGCTCGACCTCGAGATCGGCGAACGAGTCGGTGAGCGCGCCCCTCGGGTCGCGCGGGTAGACGGTGATGATCGCCTCGGTCTGGGCAGCCTCCTCGGACCTGACGTAGCCGGGGAAGACGCTGATCTCCGTGCGGTCCGGATCGACCGGCGCCATCGAGGCGGACGCCCGATCCGATCCGACCTGCTCGTCGCCGAGGAAGGCGCGGACGACGGCGTCGCCAGTCGACGCCCGGACAGAGGCGACGTACGTGCCGTCGCCGAGGTCGGTCGGCCCCGACACGACGACGCCGTTGCGAACGTCGAGGCGAAGCGAGGGGCCGAGCCCACTTCCCCTCTCCCGTCCCTCCTCGTCCATCGGCCTCAGCCAGACGGCCACCTCTCCGCCCGGCCGGTGGGTCGGTTCGACGGCGAGAACCGAGCGGTCCCGCTCGAAGAAGCGGAGCCGTGGCCGGTGCGGCACGGCCGCGCCGTCGATCGCGACCTCGATCCGGACTGGCTCGCGCCGACTCGCCGGAGCCGTCACGACGGCCGAGTAGGAGCCGTCACCGTGGTCCGTGACCGGGGAGACGGACAGCGCCTCGGCCGCGATGGTCACGTCATGTCCGGGACCGAGCTCGGTGCCGTCCCCTGCCGGAGGCCGAACGGTGGCGATCGCCGTCGAGACACCGTCGGCCGGGAGCCACTCGGGCGACAGGACGAGCCACGCCGGCTCGCGGAGGTCCACCGCGCCACCCGCCTCGTCCAGCTCGACTCGCGAGACGGCGCCGCTCGGCCACCTGATCGTCGCCACCGGCGAGGCTCCGTCGCATCCGCCGAGCGGCAGGGTCACGAGCGTGGAGCTCCGGGACATGAAGCTGCCGCTCGACCCGACCCATCGCACTCGGCGCGTGCCGCCGCAGTCGAGCGTGACCTTGGCGCCAATCGCGTCGGCTCCGGACGCGGTTCCCTCGAGCCTCAGGGACACGCCGGGCGCCCCGTCGGTCACGTTGCGGTACAGGTGCACGTCCCCACCCAGAGCGGCGGTCAGGACGTCCTCGCGGCCGTCGCGATCGAAGTCGCCCACGGCGAGGCCCCGTCCAGAGTCGGTGGCGCCGACTCCGAGGTCGAGGCCGACGTCGGGGCGCGCGCCCGAACCGGGGCGACCCAGATCCAGGTACAGGGCGTTGGGCTGGCTCGGGCCGGCGCGCACGGCCAGCGAGGCGTCGAGCTGGCCGGCGACCATCGTCAGGTCGGACCATCCATCGTTCGCGGCATCGAGGAAGGCCGTCCCCCACCCGATGCGCCACCCCTCGAACGAGTACGGCGCGGCAACGCCCAGATCGTCCGAGCGATCGACGAAGCCCGCCGTCCCATCGCTGACCAGGAGGACCGCCCGGCCGATGTTCGTGGCGAACACGTCCGGGAGCTCGTCACCGTTCACGTCGGCGGCCGCGAGCCCCATCCCGTACATCCGGTCGGCGAAGCCGATCTCGGCTCCGACCGACGTGAACGCGACGTCACCGTCCGCGCCGAGCCCGTCGTTTCGATACAGCGCGTTGGGGCCGGCGAACGCGCCGAAGTCGTTGGCCACCCCGATGTCGAGGTCCCCGTCGCCGTCCTGGTCGAAGAGGAGCGCGGACAGCCCGCAGCCGTCGTCGGCCACACCCGCGGCCTCGCCGACCTCCCGCATCGCGAGGTCCCCGAGGTTGACGTAGAGCTGGTTCGGCGAGCAGTCGTGGAAGGGGAAGGGTCGTCCCAGCGTGTACCCGAGCACGTACACGTCCGCGTACCCGTCGCGGTCGAGATCGCCGATCGCGGCGCCCCCCGTCCTGATGGCCGGCCCCTGGAACGCGGCCGGTGTCGCGTCCCGGAAGGTCCCGTCACCCGAGCCCGCGTACAGGAATGCGCCCCGGCGAGACAGGAGGACGAGGTCGACGTGCCCGTCGCCATCGAGATCGCCGGCCGCGAGGCCAACGATTCCTTCCGGCGGAGGCTGCGGCAGACCTGACTGCGCGGTCACGTCCGTGAACGAGAACCCCTCCAGGGGCCCACCGTTCCGGTACACGGAGAGACCGCCACCATTGTGCGCGATGAGCACGTCGTCCCAGCCGTCGCCGTCGACATCGGCGAAGCCGGCGCCACCTCCGATCTGATCCGTGTGCACCTCGACGATCGGAGCGAACACCCCCGCCTCGTGATCGACGAACTGAGCCGCGGCCACAGCCGGGAGCATCCAGACGCCAACGCCCGCCAGCGCGCGCAGGGACATCGGCGTGATTGTATCGACTCCCATGCCCCGGACCTCTGTCGAATCGGCGGCGCCGCCGTTGAACCGATCGCCTCCGGCCTTCATAATCCGCGGCATGGCGGAGTCGATCGCGGTCATCGGAGGTGGTTCCTGGGGCACGGCGCTGGCGCGAGTCCTCGCCGAGCGTGGCCCCGTGCGGGTCTGGATGCGCCAGAGCGAGGCCGTGGAGAGCTTCAACCGCTCGCACGAGAACTCCCGCTACCTGCCCGGGATCAGGCTGCCGGACGCCGTGTCGGCGACGGCCGACATCGCCGAGGCGGTCAGGGGCGCGCCGGCGGTCGTCGCGGTCGTGCCGTCGCACGGGATGCGTCAGGCCATGACCGAGGTGGCGCGGCACATCTCGCCCGACACGGTGGTCATCTCCGCGTCCAAGGGAATCGAGCAGGAGTCGCTGGCGCTCATGAGCGACGTCCTTCTTCAGGTGCTGCCGGAAGCGAACCGGTCGAAGCTCGCGTTCCTCGGCGGACCCAGCTTCGCCAAGGAGGTCATGCTCGGCCAGCCGACGGCCGTCTCGGTGGCGTCGCTCGATCCCGCGGTCGCCCACCGGGCGCAGGAGCTGTTCGCGACGAGCGCGTTCCGCGTCTACTCGACCGACGACGTGGTAGGGATCGAGATCGGCGGCGCGGTCAAGAACGTGATCGCCATCGCCGCGGGCGCCGCGGACGGCCTCGGCTTCGGGCACAACACCCGAGCTGCGATCATCACCCGCGGGCTCGCGGAGATCTCGCGGCTCGCCTTGCGCAAGGGCGCCAATCCCCTCACCCTCGCGGGCCTGTCGGGGCTCGGGGATCTCGTCCTGACCTGCACCGGCGACCTGAGCCGGAACCGGACCGTCGGGATCGAGCTCGGAAAGGGCCGGACGATCGAGGACGTGCTCGCCTCGATGAAGCAGGTCGCGGAGGGCGTCAGGACGACCAAGAGCGTCCACGACCTGGCCCGCAAGGTCGGGATCGAGATGCCGATCACCGCGCAGGTGCACGCCATGCTCTACGGGGGACAGCCCGCCAAGGAAGCAGTGGCCGAGCTCATGGGTAGGGCGCTACGGGCGGAAAGAGGTTAGTGCGTAGCTTCCGACAGCTCCTTGCTGGCCGGTCGCTCCTCGTGGCGCTCCTCGTGCCGGCCATCGGCGTCGCGTCCAGCTACGTGGCGTGGTTCGCCGTCGACGCGACGCGGAACCTCGAGAACCTCCGGCGGCGGCCGATCCTCGCCGACACCGTGGACGACGCACAGGCCAAGATCCGAGAGCTCGAGAGGCAGATCATCCTCGCCGACAACGCGGCGTGGGGCGGGGTCGACCTCGACGCCCTCGAAGGGCTGCAGGCGTTCTTCGATTCCGGTCGCAGCCCAGCGCTGATCCGGTCGGCCATCGTCCTCGACGAGGACGGCTCCATCCTGGCGTTCGTGACGCGGTCGGGCGACGCGGAGCGCGTGCGCTTCAGGAAGGTCTTCCTCGAGCGCATCCTCCCGGATCTCGAGCTGGACCACGAGCTGGTCGGAAGGCATCGACACCTGCATCGCTCCTACGCGGGCGGCTCGTATCTGGTCTCGTACCTGGTCCGGCGGCACCGCGGCGCGCGTCACTACCTCTGCCTGCAGGTCGACCTCGAGCGCATCGTCGACGTCACCCTCCCGGCGCTCTTCGCCGATATCCAGGGCAAGCGCCTGTTCAGCGTGGTCGACGAGCAGCAGAGGGTCGTCTTCGGGCGCGATCTGTCGGCCGCCGGCGAGTTCGTCGTGCGGCTGCAGTTCCCGACGACCCTGTACGGGTGGCGGCTCGACGTCGCGCCGAAGCAGGCCCCCGTGATCGAGGCCTCCGCCCAGCGCTTCAGGCGGTCGCAGGTCTCGCTGATCGCTCTGTCCGTTGCGACGATCCTCGTCGGAACGCTGATCCTCCTGTACGCGATGTCCCGCGAGCGCCGCGCCAGCCAGCTCAAGAGCGAGTTCGTCGCGAACGTCTCGCACGAGCTGAAGACCCCGCTCTCGCTCATACGCATGTACGCAGAGCTCCTGTCGATGAGACGCGCCAGGGACTCGCGTCAGGAGGCGGACTACCATGCGATCATCCTGCGCGAGGCCGAGCGGCTTCAGGCCCTCATCGAGAACCTGCTCGACTTCTCGCGGATGGAGCGCGGCAAGCTCGCCGTGACGCTGGAGAGACACGAGATCGGCCCCCTGGTCGCGCGGGCGGTCGAGCTCTTCCGCCACCAGATCGACCCCGAGCGGTCGGCGCTCGTGCTCGAGATCGAGGACGGGCTCGGGGAGATCGTCGTCGACGAGCAGGCGTTGACGCTCGCGCTCCTGAATCTCCTCGACAACGCCGTCAAGTATGGCCCGCCGGACGGCGAGGTCCGGATCTCGGCGACCAGGAGGGCGGCGGAGGTGCGGCTCTCGATCGTCGATCGGGGCGGGGGGCTCCGCCCCGACGAGCAGAAGCGGATCTTCGAGCGGTTCTACCGTGGCGAGAACGCCAAGCTCCAGAGGACGCGCGGCAGCGGCATCGGGCTCGCGCTGGTCAAGAGCATCGTCCTGGCGCACGACGGCCGCGTCGAGGTGGACTCGGTCGCCGACCGGGGCACCACCTTCACGATCGTGTTGCCGGTGCCCCGAGAGAAACGCGAGGTTCCACAGGGGGACCCTCAGTCTCCCCAGTCCATGGTAGGACCCGCCGGTAGCTCCTAGAGATGGCCTCCCCCACCAACAAGCGAATCCTGATCATCGAGGACGAGCCGGACATCGTGCGCGGGCTGAAGGACGCCCTCGAGTTCGAGGGCTATCGCGTCCTGTCCAGCGGCAAGGGAGCCGAGGGTGTACAGCTCGCGAGGAGCGACGCGCCGGACTGCATCGTCCTCGACCTGATGCTCCCGGACGGCAACGGCTACGACTTCTGCCAGCAGCTCAGGCACCAGAACGCGCTCGTGCCGATCCTGATGCTCACGGCGCGGAGCCAGGAGAGCGACAAGATCCGTGGCCTCGAGTCGGGAGCCGACGACTACGTGACGAAGCCCTTCTCGGTCGGCGAGCTCCTGGCCCGGATCCGGGCGCTGTTCCGCCGGATGAGCCGCCTTTCCGAGGAGGCGGCGAGCGAGAGGTTCCGGGTCGGGAAGGTCGAGGTCGACGCCAAGACGCACACGCTCCTGCGCCGGGGCCAGAGCCTCTCCCTCTCGTTCTACGAGGTCGAGCTGCTCAAGCTCCTTCACGAGCGCGCCAACCAGCCCGTCTCCCGCGACGAGATCCTCGACAAGATCTGGGGCGTCGACTGCAACCCGACGAACCGCACGGTGGACAACTTCATCGTGAAGCTGCGCAAGAAGGTCGAGGAGCGCCCCGACAAGCCGAAGCACATCCTGACGGTCTACGGCTTCGGCTACAAGCTCGTTCCCTGACCCCCTCCTTCCTCGACCCATTGGACAACCCGACGGCGGGTCGAATACGCTTCGCGCATGCGCGGGCTGTACTTGACCGCCATGCTCGTCGCGGGTTGTGCCCAGGACGCGACCGTCCGGTCGATCACGCTGCACCTCGAGGGTCAGGGACTGTTCGACGAGGTCGATCGGATCACCCTCAACGTTTACGACGCCGCGGGCCTGTCCTGCCGGGACAACGGCGAGCTCGAGGGGAACCCTCCGGCCGAGGCGATCGTCGCGGACCTGACCCTGACCGTGGGAGAGCAGACCAGCATCGACGTCCCCGCGGGCCAGCGGGCCTTCGTCGTCGACGCCTACGCCGCCGGCGAGCGGCTCGGCGTCGGCTGCCGCATCGAGGACCTCGAGGGCGGCCAGACCGTCGAGATCGACATCACGATCTACCGCCTGGTCTTCGCGGGGGAGTGCGGCGACGGTCGGCTCGACGACGACGAGCAGTGCGAGGATGGAAACACGACGGCCGGCGACGGCTGCGACGCCCTGTGCGAGACGGAGGAAGGCACGCTCCCTCAGAGCACCGGCGGCTCGCAGGTGAGCCCGGTCGCCGCCTCGGCGGCCGGGGGACTCTTCGTGGTCGCGTGGTCCGATCGGAACGACGGGCTCGGCAAGCCCATCCGGGTCACGTTCCGCGATCGGGACGGTGCGAACCTGGAGGGCGGGCTCGGAAACGACCGCGACGCGAACTCGGTTGCCAGAGGCGATCCAAGCGCTCCGGCGGTCGCGACCAGCGCAGGCGGATCCGTCGTCGTCTGGGAGGACTTCTCCGGAACCGGAGACGAGGTCCCGGACATCAAGGCGCGCTTCTTCGCGCCGGACTCGAGGCCGCGCGACTCGTCGGGCGACCAGATGGTGAACGTCACGATCGACGGAAGCCAGGGCGAGCCAGCCGCGGGCATGGTCGAGTCCGGCGCGGCGCTCCTCGTGTGGACGGACGAGTCCCTCTCCCCGCCAGGGATCGTCGGACGACGCTTCGACGCGGGAGGCCAGCCCTCCGACCCCGCGGACGTGGTCGTCGCGAACGAGACCGACTCCTCCCAGCCGGCGGTCGCGGGCCTGGGCGCGGGCTTCGCCGTCGTCTACCGAGCCGGCGGCATCGAGCTGAGGATCGTGCCGGTCGCGGGCGAACCGGGGGCCGAGACCGCCATGTCGGCGGGCGCGAATGCCCACGATCCCGCCATCGCAGCGCTGGCGGATGGAAGCGCGGCGCTGGTGGCGTGGATCGAGGGCGACGCCGTGATGGGTCAGGTCGTGGACGGGAGCGGCGAGCCGACGTCGGATGCAGTCGAGATCAGCCCGGACGGCCAGAGAGGGGCGCTCGTGCAGGTCAGCGGGGGCGACGAGGTCTTCGCGGTGGTCTGGCAGAGCGACGAGGACATCCACGGCCGTCTGCTGGATGCCGGCGGAGCGCCGACCTTCAACAGGGTCTCGGACGGCACGACGACCTTCGCGGTCAACCGCGCGACGGACGAGGAGCAGCTCTCGGGCGCCGTCGCGATCATCGGCGACCTGATGCTCGCCGCTTGGCAGGACAACGGGACCCGTCCGGACGAAGACGATCAGCCCGCGGGGATCCGGTTCCGATACTTCTCGATCGCAGGACGCTAGCTCGATCGCTCGATCGGGAGGCCGTCGCCCTCCCACTCGAGGAGCCCACCCTTCAGGAAGGCGACCTCGATCCGCGCTTCGCGTAGCGAGTCTGCGGCGGCCATCGAATCGTCGCCCGTACGCCCGTAGACGACCGCCGGCTTGCCCAGCCTCCCGAGGAGCAGGCCGGCGCGCGCGGCGAGCTCCGCCGCCGGAACGTGCAGCGCGCCGGGCACGTGAGCCCGCCCGTAGGACGCCGCGTCGCGCGTGTCGATCGCGACGACGCGGCCGCCCTCGAGGAGCCTCTGTAGCTCGCCCGGCGTGACCTCGCCCCGTTCACGCGGCATCACGTCCTCGAGCGCGGCCAGGATCTGCGCCTTGGGTTGAGCGCCCATCAGGACGCGGTGGACCTCGCCGCCGGCCATGATCACGAGCATCGGAATCGACTGGACCCGGAACGAGGCTGCGATCTCCGGGCTCCGGTCCACGTCCACCTTCACGACCTTCAGCTTGCCGGCGAGCTCCGTGGAGATCTGCTCGACGATCGGCGCGACCTGTTTGCAGGGGCCGCACCAGTCCGCGTAAAGGTCGATGAGGACCGGCAGGTTCGAGGACAGGACCTCCGCCTCGAAGGTCGCGTCGGTGACGGGGAGGACAGGCACGGGCGGCAGTTTACTTCTTGATCACGATGCGGGCGAGGATCCAGCAGGCCAGCGCGTTGCCGGCGAGCCAGAGCCAGCCGAGCCCCGACGGCACCCACTGCACGGCCACGGTGCCCCAGAGGAGAGTGAACACGAGGTTCGCGGCGACGCCGACTGCCAGCCCGGCGGCCAGTGCCCGCCCGGGCCGGACGGCGTACCCGATGACGGCGAGCGCCAGCGGCGCGAGCCCGCTGTAGAAGAGCGGATTACCGTGCCCCGCGAGGCCGAAGATCGCCATGTCGAGCTCCGGCAGCCCGCGCGAGTACCACGCGAGGAACGGCGCGTCGTAGCCGAGGACCGCCGGCGCGAAGAACAGGCCGGCAGAGCCCGCGATCAGTCCCAGCGGGTAGGCCAGGCGGATCTTGATGCCCCGCTCCTTGACGCCAAGGAAGAGGAAGATCGACATCAGGATGGCGATCGCCAGCTTGTAGGCGCCGAAGACGAGCTGGACCCTGTTCAGAGCCGCGGCACCGTCGATGATCCCCGCTCCGTACTTGCGCGGATCGCGGCCCTCGCCGCGCGCCGTCGTCTCCAGAACAGCCTCGACCGCGTCCGGTCGTGTCACGCCGTTCGCCACGATGAGCGCGGCCGTACCGGCGGCATGCGGAGAGGCCATGGACGTCCCCATCCAGGCGAGGTAGTCGTTCTCGCCGATGTTTCCGGGGACGATGGTGTTCTGCAAGACCCCGTCGACCATCCCGTCACCGTTCTGATCGACGCGCGTGTCGCCGCCCGGGGCGGCGACGTCGAGGTCGCTGCCCCAGCTCGAGTAGAACGTGATGCTCTCGTCGTAGCGGGTCGCCGAGACCGCGATCGAGTACGGAGCGCGGCCCGGATACTCGACCTTGCCGCGCCCGGTGTTGCCGGCGGCGCACACGACCACGACGCCCTTGTCGTGCGCGTACTCGATCGCGTCGGTGATGACCTTGCTCCCGCGGCTGCCGCCCAGGCTCATGTTGATGACGTTCGCGCCGTGATCGGCGGCCCACCGGATCGCGTCGGCGATGTCGCCCCACGACCCGTAGCCCTGGGCGTTGAGGACACGCAGGGGCATGATCCGCGCCTCGGGCGACACGCCCGTGACGCCGACGGCGTTGTCGGTCGTCTGCGCGATCGTGCCCGAGACGTGGGTTCCGTGCCCGTGCTCGTCGTTCGGGTGATCGTCGTCGTCGACGAAGTCGTAGCCCGGCACCATCTCGGTTCCGGCGAGGTCGGGAACCCGGTAGAAATCACCGTGCTCCTCGAACGCGACGCCGGTGTCGATCACCGCGACGGTGACCTCGCGGCCTCGGCCCAGCCTCCAGGCGCGGGGCATCGCGATCTGGTTCATGTGCCACTGGTACTTGTAGGCCGGGTCGTTCGGCACGAAGTGCCACCTGTCGGGGGCCTCGCCCTCGGCGCTGGCGGTCGTCGCGCCGCTCGTGGCGAAGCTGGGCGGGCTGGGGATGCGGTACATGCCCTCGATCTCGACGTTCTCGACATCGTCCTCGGCTCCAAGCTCGCGCACGAGCTCCGCCGCCCGGTCACCCACGTCGGCCCGGTAGAGCTGCTCGGGTCCGCTGAAGGCCGAGTTCAGCTTCAGATCGATCCCGTACCTCGCCTCGAGGCTGCGCACGGTGGCCGGGCTCACGTCGTCGTCCAGGTCGACCAGTATGCCGCCCTCGACCGCCGCCTCGGGCGGCCCGCCCCCCAGGTCCGCGGGCCCACGCTCGGGCCTTGCCAGGAACACCAGCCCCGCGAGGATGGCGGCCACCAGCGCGACGACCCCCCAGACCTTCTTGCTTCCCATCCTGGACTCCCTCGTTTCCCTTGAGTGTACGCTCCGACAGACGCGCTGCCACCCTCGTGCGATCTCGCTGAACTGCTAGATCAACACCAGATCGTCCTCGGTCAGTTCCATCTCGTGCTCCTCCGCTGCCGCGCCCTGCAAGACGGCCTGCGTGTCCAGGAGCCGCTCCTCTGCCAGGCCCTCGAAGTAGGCGCGAACGCTCGGGATTGCCTCGATGAGACGCTGGAAGTACTCCCGCGCCAGGAACATCACCGTCGCTTGCCGGGCCGCGGTGACGGTGGCCGTCGTCGGCTCGTCCTGGATCAACGAGATCTCGCCGAAGACCTCGCCGCCCTTCAACGTGGCGAGGAGCACCTTGTGGGCCCCGTCGATCTTGGTGATATCGACCTCGCCCTGAAGCAGCAGGAAGAGCCCACGCCCTTCCTGTCCCTCGCGGATGATGACGGTTCCCTGGGCGACGTCGTGAGCGGTGAACCTGCGAACCAGGTCCATCTTCTGCTTGCGGTCGAACGGCCGGAAGAGCGGGTTCGTCGCCAGGAGGTTCCCGAGGAGGCGCTCGCGTGTGAACTTGTCGAGCGCCCGTGCGACCGTGTCGAGCTCCTTGGAGAGGACGGCGAGCGCCTCGCGGTTGAGCTCGAGGAGGTCGACGTCGCCGTCCGCCTGCACCGACGCCGTCCGCGGCGACGCCGAGACAAGGGCCATCTCGCCGAAGATCGAGCCCTCCGCGAGCCGGGCGAGGTCGATCTCGCCCCCCAGCCGGTCGTGCCGGAAGACGCGCACCTGGCCCCTGGCCACGACGAAGAAAGAGGTGCCCGGCTCGCCCTCGCGGATCGCCAGCTCTCCAGGGCGCAGCCGCACCAGGCGGACCACCTGGACGACCCTGCGAAAGGCGTCCGCCCCGAGCTCGCTGAGGAGGGGAATCGGGGGCAGCTTCTCGGGGGAGATCGCGACCGAGTCGATCGCGGCCGCGACCTGCGCCGCGTCCGCCAGCACCTGCGTGGGGGGAGAATCCCGCTCCAGGCCGACGGAATCGTGAACCTCCTGGTCGGGGTCTGGCGGTGCCGGCCGCACGCCCTTTCCGATTCGCGGGCTGTCCTCGGCGTAGAGCTTGGCCAGGCCGTCCAGCGCGGGGGCCAGGGCGGGATCGAGCTGCACCAGGATCTTGCACGCGATGATCGCGCGAAGCGGGGTGCCGGCGTTCGCGGAGTGGCGAGCCACGGCGGTGTAGACCTGCGCGGCGCGCTGGAGCTCACCCATTGCGAGCAAGGCATCCCCGATCCTGAGCCGGACGTCGAAGTCGAGCGGAACGACGTCCACGAGCGTCCGGTAGATCCGGAGTGAGCCCAGATAGTCACCCTCGAAGAAGCGGCGATCCGCTTCCGCCCGGAAGTCCCTCACCTTGCGCGCCATCGGCCGGATGTTACTCCATCAAGCGCGGGTGGGCTGCGCCCCCCCCGCGGGCCCCCCCGCTTCGGCGATCGGTACGAGCGCTCATGCCCATCCGGTTTCTTGCCGAGCCGGGATCCGGATGGGCCAGGGATCGAACAGGCAACAGGCGACAGGCAGCCGGCGACGGGCAATTCCGGACCCGGACGAGCAGCGCGTGCGTCCGGCGGCTGCCAGT
>JACPQR010000065.1 GCA_016190375.1 Deltaproteobacteria bacterium | reverse complement strand
CGGAACAGAGCCTGGTTGGACGGCTTCAAGCGCCGAGGACCGCACTCCGCGATCTGATCCGGCGGTTCCCCGTTGCCATTGCCTGTTGCCTGTTGCCTGTTCGTCCGGAAGTAGCGGCCACCAGCTGGCCACCGCCGGCCCCCAACCCCTGGCCGAATCTGCGCCGCGAGCCGCTAGCGGCTGGCAGCGTGGCCCCACCAGTGCAGCGCCACGGTCTGAAGGAGAAGGGAATCGTCGATCGAGGCAAGGCTCCTGCTCCTTGGAAAGAGGTCGATGCGCATCTCGGAGACCAGATCGGCAGCGAGCACGGTGGCGTCCGTCGAGTCGACCCAGGCGATGCGGTCGATGGCCGCGTCGGACGTCTCGAGGTACCCGTACCGGACGACGTACCGCTGGCCGGACGTGGTCAGGTCGCCGACCCAGCACGCGGGGTTCGTCAGCGTCTCCATCAGGATCTCGCTTCCCGAGGAGCAGCCCGAGCCTCGTGCCATCCAGAAGCGGTGGAAGGCGGCATCGTCATCGCCTGACCAGCAGCCGAAGCGGGTCCCGGACACGGGGCCAGAGGGCGCTGTCTCGCAGCGAATCGACGAGGCGCTTTCCAAGGCGACGTCGAAGGCCAGATCGGCGCGCCTGACGTCCCCACCCGACGTCACGAGAGCCCGGTCGATTCGCACCCGGATCCGGCGTCCGTCCGGGAGGTCCCACATCATCGGCGCGAAGCCATACGCGCGCCAGGGCGTTGCCGTGATCGCCATCGGCTCGGACCGACTCAACCGGCTGAAGCCCGGAGGGTCGATCGTGCCGCATCCACACGCCATCACGCAGACCAGCGCCAGGTCGCACGCCCACCAAGCCCGTTCAGGGACCGACGCGTCGGCGTCGCGAGCGCGTTCACCAGCCATGTTCGCCTCCCGGGTTGCGTGTCATGGCCCACAGCACTTCGCCGTGGATGTCGTACGTGATCCGGTAGGACCAGCGACGGGCCTTGACGACCACGACCTTGTAGAAGGCGCCTCGGAAAGGCGAGTCGTCTGGATAGGGGCATCCGCTCCGAGGCGCGCCCTGCAGAGCGCGTAGCGCCCTAACGACCTTGCGCGCGGCGGGCTCGGGAAGAGCGAGGAGCTGGCTCTCGGCTCTTGGGGTGAGGAGGACCTTCAAGGCTGTGCTCCTTCATGATGGCGTCGAGGCTACGCCCCCGTCGGGCAGCGATGTCGCGACTCGTCTCGGCCCAGGCGACCTGCCAGTCCTTGCGTCGCATCTCGTCGAGCGCGGCCATCCAGCCATCGAAATACTCCTCGTCGACGAGCACCATGCTTCCGCGACCGCCACGCGTGATGCGGTAGACGGTGCCCGCGGTCTCGACGTCCTCGGCGATCCGCGCAGCATTCCGGACCAGGTCCGTGACCGAGATGATTCTTTCCATCTCGGAAGCATACTATGAAACACATCGGAGTCGCTCGAGGCCAGGCGGCTTCACATTCAGAGGACCATAGCTGCGACGAGATCAGCGGGGCGCTCGCCGGGACGCCCGCGCGGTCCTTCACGAAGGCCCGGCCTCCGGCCTGGTGGACGCTGGCGAAGGTGCCCGGGCGGTGGAGGAGCTCTTCGCTCGGTTCGACTCGGCGTCGGCGCCCGTCTATCCTGCGGGACACGTGACGGCGCTTCCAATCCTCCACGACGACCCGGCGTTCGTGGCGATCGACAAGCCTGCCTGGTCGGTCGTTCATCGCACGCGCGGCGCCGCCGGCGTGCTCGTGCTCCGTGATCGGCTGAGCGAGCAGCTCGGGGCCGAGGTATTCCCGGTCCATCGACTGGACTGTCAGACGTCGGGCGTCCTCGTCTTCGCCAAGGGAGCGAGCGCAGCGCAGGTCCTGTCGAGCGACCTCTGCGAGGGCCGCTGGACCAAGCGGTACCTCGCCCTGTGCCGCGGGCCCATCGCCGCCGAGATCGCCGTCGATCGACCGGTGCCCGAGGACGGCGTCGAGCGCCACGCGCGGACGCGAATCGTACCGATCGAGACGTTCTGTGACCGTTTCACGCTGGTCGCTGCCCTGCCCGAGACGGGGCGACGGCACCAGATCCGGTTCCACCTGAAGCAGGAGCGCCATCACGTGGTGGGCGACACCACCTACGGCAAGGGCCCGATCAACCGCTGGTTCCGCGCCGAGCTGGGGCTCGACCGGATGTTCCTGCACGCTTCGCGCCTCCTCGTCGTCCACCCCCGGCGCGCCGAGCGCATCGAGATCCTGTCGCCCCTTCCGCCTGACCTCGAGGCCGTCCTGGCGCGGCTCCGCGGGATCGCGCACGCCCCGGTCTGACGGTCAAGCACCTTCAGCGGCTCCGCAGAGCCTCTCGGGCCGAGCCCTCTTCATTGGCATGTCAGGCCGAAGGTCTCCCAGGGCCCGACGCCGTCGCGGTTGGCGTTGACCTCGCGGCCGCCGCCGCCCTCCGCGACGACGTACTGGCCGTTCGAGGCCTGGAGCGCCACGTGGCTCGCGTCGATCGTGACGAGGGTGAAGGTCTCCCAGGCGCCGATGGCGTCCCGGTTGGCGTTGACCTCGCGGCCGCCGCCGCCCTCCGCGACGACGTACTGGCCGTTCGAGGCCTGGAGCGCCACGTGGTTGTCGTCGATCGTGACGACCGTGAACGTCTCCCAGGGCCCGACGGCGTCGCGGTTGGCGTTGACCTCGCGGCCGCCGCCGCCCTCCGCGACGACGTACTGGCCGTTCGAGGCCTGGAGCGCGATCGCCTGTCCGCCGCACTGTGCGTAGTCGCGCCACGCGCAGTCGTCACCGCACCTTCTCGTCTGCTCGCCGCAGAGGCCGCAGCTCCGCTGCTCCGTCGCGTCCGGGGCGCAGGCGCCCTGGTTCTGGCAGGCCCCGAAGTCGCCCCACTGGCAGTTGCCGCCGCACGATCGCGAGCGCAGACCGCAGTTGCCGCATTCGTCGTCGTCGGCGGCATTCGGCACGCAGACGCCCTCGCCGCCACAATCGCCCCAGTCGCCCCAGGTGCAGCCCGCCTCGCAGGTCCGTGTCCTGGTCCCGCAGTTCCCGCACCCCTCCGTCTCCTGGGTCGCGGCCGCGCACACGCCCTCGCCGCCGCAGGCTCCCCAGGCGCTCCAGTTGCAGTCGTCGCCGCACGTCCGGGTCTGCGTCCCGCAGCGCCCGCAGCCCTGTGACTCCTCCTCGCCGGGCGTGCACGCGCCCTCGGCGCACTCGCCCCACCCGCTCCATCGGCAGCTCGCATCGCAGGTCCTCGACTCGGTCCCGCAGGCGCCGCAGGCACGCGGCTCGATCGTCCCGGGCGCGCAGTCGCCCTCGTCGGCGCACGCGCTGAACGCGCCCCAGAGGCACTGCGCGCTGCAGGCCCGCGCCTGCGCGCCGCAGTCTCCGCAGGTCCGTGCCTCGTCCTCGCCCGGCTCGCACTCGCTCCGGTCGACGCAGTCGCCCCACGGCCCCCATGCGCAGTCGGCCGTGCAGGTCCTCGTCTGAAGGCTGCACGGGCCTCGAGCCTCACAGACCGAGCTGGAGACGGCCCCCGCGCTGCAGTCGCCCTCGCCCTGGCACTCGCCCGGGTCGGCCCAGGTCCCGTCGGCGTTGCAGGCACGGGTTGCGCTGCCGCAGCGTCCGCAGCTCTCGCCGCGGGTCTCGCCCGGCTCGCAGGCACAATCCGTTGGGGCCGAGCACGGCTGCCACCGGCCCTGCAGGCACGTGGTCGTTCCCACCGCGCACGCGGACGAGCAGAGCTTGACGCTTCCCGGGATGATCTCCGGGTCGCCGTCGTCGCAGTCGGCCTCGATCGTGAAGCCGTCGCCGTCCTCGTCGAGCGAGGCGCTGACGCAGCTCCCGCGCGAGCACGCGAGCCCGTCCGCGCACTCGACGCCGCCGCAGGGGTCGGAGCCGACACAGGCGCCGTTGACGCATTCGGTCTGCGGTGGGCACCGGATCTGCTCGCAGCTCACGGTGCCGCCGTCGGTCGTGAGCGAAGGCCCCGCACCCTCCACCTTCCCCGTGCAGCCTGGCATGGCCAGGAGCGCGATCGTGACGATGCGACAGGGACCCACCCCCTCGAGTCTACCTCGCCTCGGGCCGCGGTGCGCCCTCACACTTGACCCGGCCGCCCCGCCGTGGGACGCCAAGGGCCAGTGAGCGACCGAGCCAAGGCACTCGAGGCCGCTTTTGCCTCGCGGATCCTCGTCCTGGACGGAGCCATCGGGACCATGGTCCAGGCGTGCGGGCTCGCCGAAGCCGACTTCCGCGGCGAGCGGTTCCGCGAGCATCCGCGCGACCTCGCGGGCGACAACGACGTCCTCTGCCTCACCCGGCCCGACGTCGTCTGGCAGATCCACGACGCCTACCTCGAGGCCGGCGCGGACGTGATCGAGACCTGCACGTTCAACGCGACCGCGGTCGGCCAGGCCGAGTACGGTCTCGCACCCCACGTCCGCGAGATGAACGTGGCGGCGGCGCGGCTGGCGCGCGGCGCGGCGGACGAGTGGACCAGGCGCACGCCCGATCGGTCCAGGTTCGTCGCCGGCTCTCTCGGTCCGATGAACAAGACGCTGTCGATCTCCCCGGACGTCGCCGACCCGGCCGCCCGTGCGATCACGTTCGACCAGGTGAAGGAGGCCTACGCCGAGCAGGTCCGGGGCCTGATCGAGGGCGGCGTCGACCTGCTTCTCGCCGAGACCGTGTTCGACACGCTCAACGTCAAGGCGTGCCTCGTCGGGATCGAGGAGGTGTTCGAGGAAAAGGGCGTCCGTCTTCCGCTGATCATCTCCGCGACCATCACCGACAGGAGCGGCCGCACGCTGTCGGGCCAGACGATCGAGGCTTTCGCGGCATCCGTCGCCCACGCGGAGCCCCTGTGCGTGGGGATCAACTGCTCGCTCGGCGCCCGCGAGATGCGGCCGTTCCTCGCGGACCTCGCGGCCGTCGCGCGATCGTACGTGAGCTGCTACCCGAACGCGGGGCTGCCGAACGCGTTCGGCCAGTACGAGGAGGCGCCCGAGACGACCGCCGACCTGCTTCGCGAGCTCGCCGAGGCCGGTCTGGTCAACGCGGTCGGCGGCTGCTGCGGCACGACTCCCGACCACGTCGCGGCGATCGCCGGCGCCGTCCATGGCCTCGAGCCGCGTCGGAGGCCGACGGCGCGGGAGCGCCACACGGAGCTCGCCGGGCTCGAGCCCCTGACGATCCGGCCCGACTCGAACTTCCAGATGATCGGGGAGCGAACGAACGTGACCGGATCCGCGCGGTTCGCGGAGCTCGTGCGCGCCTCGGACTTCGCGACCGCGCTCGAGGTCGCGCTGGACCAGGTGAGGAGCGGCGCGAACCTCCTCGACGTCAACATGGACGAGGGGATGCTCGACTCGGTCCAGGCGATGACGACGTTCCTCAACCTCGTCGCGACCGAGCCCGAGATCGCGCGGTTGCCGATCGTCGTCGACAGCTCGCGCTGGGACGTGATCGAGGCCGGCCTGAAGTGCCTGCAAGGCAAGGGCGTCGTCAACTCGATCAGCCTGAAGGAGGGCGAGGCGGAGTTCCTCCGCAAGGCGCGGCTCGTCCGCCGGTACGGCGCGGCCGTGATCGTCATGGCGTTCGACGAGAAGGGGCAGGCCGAGACGGCCGAGCGCAAGGTCGAGATCTGCCGGCGCGCGTACCGGCTCCTCACCGAGGTCGTCGGGATGAGCCCGCTCGACGTGATCTTCGATCCCAACGTCCTCGCGGTCGCCACGGGGATCGAGGAGCACGCGGAGTTCGCGAAGGCCTTCATCGATGCGACGCGGATGATCAAGGAGGAGTGCCCAGGCGCGAAGGTGTCGGGCGGCATCTCGAACCTGTCGTTCTCCTTCCGCGGGAACAACCGGGTGCGGGAGGCGATGCACTCGGCCTTCCTGTACCACGCGATCCGGGCCGGTCTGGACATGGGGATCGTGAACGCCGGGCAGATCGTGGTCTACGAGGAGATCGACCCGGTCCTGCGCGAGCGGGTCGAGGACGTCCTCTGGAACCGCAGGCCCGACGCGACCGAGCGGCTCGTCGAGCTGGCCGAGTCCGTCAAGGGCAAGGGGAAGAAGAAGGAGGCGGACCTCGCGTGGCGGCAGGCCTCGGTCGAGGAGCGTCTCGCGCACGCGCTCGTGCAGGGCATCGTCGATTTCGTCGCCGAGGACGTCGAGGAGGCGCGACGCAAGTACCCGCGTCCGCTCGACGTCATCGAGGGTCCGCTGATGGACGGCATGAAGGTCGTCGGCGACCTCTTTGGCGACGGCAAGATGTTCCTGCCGCAGGTCGTCAAGAGCGCCCGGGTGATGAAGAAGGCCGTGGCCTGCCTCGAGCCCTTCATGGAGGCCGGCACCCAGGACGCCCGGGCGCGGGGCAAGGTCGTGATGGCGACCGTGAAGGGCGACGTCCACGACATCGGCAAGAACATCGTCGGCGTGGTGCTCGGTTGCAACGGGTGGTCGGTGGTGGACCTCGGCGTCATGGTGCCCGCGGGCGAGATCCTGAAGGCTGCGGTCGAAGAGAGGGCAGACCTCGTTGGCCTCTCGGGGCTGATCACGCCGTCGCTCGACGAGATGGTGCGCGTCGCCGACGAGATGGAGCGGTGCGGCCTGAGCCAGCCGCTCCTGATCGGCGGCGCCACGACGAGCCGCGCCCACACCGCGGTCAAGATCGCTCCGCGCTACCACGGCACGACCGTCCACGTGCTGGACGCCTCGCGCGCCGCGGGCGTGGTCTCGGCGCTCCTCGACCCCGTGCAGAAGCTCGAGCTCGACAGGAAGAACCGCGAGGACCAGGCGCGGCTGCGGGAGAGGCACGCGCAGAAGGTGTCGCGCCCGCTCTTGCCGCTCGGGGCCGCGCGGGCGCGCCGCCCGCGAATCGAGTGGACGGACCTGGCCGCTCCGCCGCGGATCGGGCGTCAGGTGCTCGACGACTTTCCGCTCGACGAGCTCGTCCCCGCGATCGACTGGACGTTCTTCTTCGCGGCCTGGGAGCTGGCCGGCAAGTTCCCGCAGATCCTCGACCACCCGAAGAAGGGCGCGGCCGCGCGAGAGCTGTACGACGCGGCCAGGAGGATCCTCGGGGAGATCGTCGATGGAAAGCTCCTCCGGGCACGTGGCGTCTGCGGCTTCTGGCCGGCGCAGAGCGACGGCGACGACATCGTGCTGTACACCGACGAGTCGCGCCGCCCGGAGCTGACTCGGTTCTGCATGCTCCGGCAGCAGGAGGTCCGCGATCAGGCCGAGCCGTGCCGATCGCTCTCCGACTTCGTCGCGCCCGTGGGTACGGTGGCAGACCATATCGGCGCCTTCGCGGTCACGGCGGGAGTCGGCCTCGGCGACCTCGTTCGGCGGTTCCGCGAGGACCACGACGACCACGGCGCGATCGTCGCGGCGGCCCTGGCCGATCGGCTGGCCGAAGCGTTCGCGGAGGTCCTCCATGCGCGGGTCAGGCGCGAGTGGGATCGTGGCGAGCGCGGCGGGATCCGGCCTGCCTTCGGCTACCCGGCCTGTCCCGACCACAGCGAGAAGGCCAAGCTCTTCGATCTCCTCGACGCGCCCGCGCTCGGCATCACCCTGACGGAGACGTTCGCGATGTGCCCCGCCGCGAGCGTCAGCGGCCTGTACCTCGCTCACCCGGACGCGCACCTGTTCACGGTGGGCCGCGTCGGTCGTGACCAGGTCGAGAGCTACGCGGCACGAAAGGCGATGACCGCCCGGGAGGTCGAGCGCTGGCTGGAGCCGAACCTCGGCTACGAGGTCGGAGGGCGAAGCAGAGACGGCTGACCGCGCGGGTTGTCCACCTCTTGGCTGGCCCTGTTGGTTTGCGAAGGGCGGGTTCCCTGCAGCGTCGGATGCCTTGACTCGAACACGTACGTTCGTTATGTACGTTCGTATGCGCCTCAACGCAACCCGACTCCGAAGCGACCTGTACAAGATCCTCGATCGCGTCCTCGAGACCGGCGAGCCCGCGGAGATCGAGCGGCGCGGGCGCCTGCTGCGGATCACGCCGATGGCGCGTCCGGCAGGCGTCGAGCGCATCACACCGCATGCGGAGAGAATCGTCGGCGACCCGGACGATCTCGTCGAGATCGGCTGGTCGCAGGAGTGGCGACCCTCCGGAGCCATCGTACGGCGCAGGCGGCATCCCGCTCCCCGAGGTCGGAGCTAGCCCCGTGTCGATCCTGCACCTCGACACCCACGTGGCAGCGTGGCTGTGGGCGGGCGATCGGACCCGGCTGCGTCCGGTATGGCCAGCGCTGGTCCGCTCGGATCTCGCGATCTCCGGCGCGACGATCCTCGAGCTCGGCTTCCTGTTCGAGATCGGGCGACTCACGGAACCTGCGAACCTCGTCGTCAAGGAGCTCATCGGTGAGCTCGGCTTGCAGATCTCCGGCGCTCCGCTCGGTCGTGTCGTCGAGGAGGCGCTCCTCTTGACGTGGACGCGTGACCCGTTCGACCGTCTGATCGCCGCGAACGCGAGGTGTGACGACGCACGACTCGTGACGAAGGACCGAAGGATCCTCGACCACTGTCCGTGGGCGCGGTGGTCCTGACTGGCCGTCCCCGAGGACGCCGCCGGGGGCCCACGGCCGGATCGCGTCTGGCGAGTGAATCGCCCTGAAGCTCAGCGGATTCCGCTCAAACACTCAATTACCTTGGCACGGGGGCCGCTGATGGCGGAGAGTCCCGACAAACGCCGACGGCACCGTCGGGCATCGTGCCTCCGGACCACGGCAGATTGGGAGCCTGACATGGGGAGCCTCACCGTTCGTCAGTTCGTCAGCAAGATTGCCGAGGACGCGGCTTTCCGCAAGCAGCTCGGAATCACCGAACAGATGCCACTCGCCGAGTTCCGCGCCAAGGCCGCGGCCGCGGGGTACGACTACTCCGAGGCCGAGCTCCTGGCAGAGGCGAGGTCGCTCTCGGACGCGGATCTCGACGGCGTCTCCGGAGGCGTCGCCTCCGATGCGCACGCGCTCAGAGCCGTCCAGGACGGGGCCGATGGGCAGCTCAGGCAGCAAGGCGAGCCCGTGATCCTGATCCGCCCCAACAGCGGCGAGGTGTTGAGGAGGGCCTGACAGCAAGCTGAGAGGGTGCCAGGCCCGGGCGACCGATCATGCAGCCTGAGACCAACCTTCCCCTCGCGGTTTCCCGGGCTGGTTTTCCCATCGCGCTCGTGGCGATGCCCTTTGCCCGCTGGGAGACACCGTCCATCCAGGTCGGGCTGCTCGAGGCCATCGCGCGTGCTCGCGGATACCCGGCGACCTCCTTTCACCTCACCCTGGACTTCGCGAAAGAGATAGGTCCCGACCTCTACTACGCGATAAGCCTCGGCCGCGCCCCACCGCTGGGCGACTGGCTCTTCGCCAGGGCGGCCTTCGGTGAAGACGCTCCGGATGACGAGGACGGCTTTCTAGAGCTCGCGAGCGAGCACGACGAATGGCGCCTGGGTGTGGCCGGAGTCACGAAACAGAGGCTCCGCGAGCTGCGGCGCGAGGTCGTTCCAGCGTTCATCGATCGGCTTGTCCGCGAGATCTCGTGGGGAAGCTTCAGGGTCGTGGGCTTCACCTCGACGTTCCAGCAGAACGCAGCATCCTTTGCTCTCGCTGCGGCGATCAAGCGGCTCTACCCGTCGACCTGCGTCGTCTTCGGCGGCGTGAACTTCGCGGCCGAGATGGGGCGGGAGCTCGTCCGGGCGATCGAGTACATCGACTACGCGGTGATCGGCGAGGGAGACGTGACCTTCCCCGAGCTCCTCGAGGCGCTCCGCCAGGGACGCGATGGGGCCGACGTCGCTGGGGTCATCGCGCGCCGAGACGGCGAGGTGACGCCACTGGGCGAGCGGCCGCCACTTCCACTCGACGAGCTGCCGATCCCCGACTACTCCGAGTACTTCGGGCGCGCGCGCGCCTTGGGCCTTTTCCGGAGCGATCACGCCGCCCAGATCCCGCTCGAGATGTCGCGTGGGTGTTGGTGGGGCCAGAAGCACGCCTGCTCTTTCTGCGGCACCGACGTCCACGGCCTCAGGTACCGTTCGAAGTCTGCCACGCGCGTCGTCCGAGAAATCGAAGTCCTCTCGGCGCCGCACGTAGGCGTGCACCTCGAGATCGTCGACAGCATTCTCGAAATGGCGTTCCTGCGCGACCTCTTCCCGGATCTCGAGGGCAGATGGCCGCAGACGACCCTGTACCTCGAGGTCAAGGCGAACCTCACGCGCTCCCAGGTGGGACTTCTGAAGGACGCCGGGACGATCTGCATCCAGCCCGGAATCGAGTCGCTCAGCGCCAACGTCCTCGAGCTCATGCGCAAGGGCGTCACCCCCAGCCAGAACGTCAACGTCCTCCGCTGGGCGCGTTTCCACGGGCTCGACGCGGCCTGGAACATCCTGTGGGGCTTTCCGGGTGAAACCGAAGAGGACTACCGGCAGCAGGCAGCGCTGATTCCCCTGCTCTCACACCTTCAGCCGCCACAGAACGGCGGCCGCCTGTTCATGGCGCGGTTCAGCCCGATGTTCGTGGAGCGGGCGAAATTCAAGACGACCTTCCTGCGCCCCGAGCCGGGTCAAGCGCACATCTATCCCAAGAGCGTCGCGGTCGACAAGGTCGCCTTCCACTTCGACTACGCCTTCGAAGACTGCCTTCCCGACGCCGCATACGAGGGGACCAAGGCCCGGATCGAGGAATGGCGGGCGGCCTGGCAACGAACCACCCTCCCGCGAATGCACTACCGCGCGTATCCCGCGGTGGAATCGCGGGATCCCCAGCGACCAGGGGCCGCCGGTGTGCCATCGGCCTTCGTCGTCGTCGAGGACGCGCGCCGGCGCAAGGAGCCGGTGGCCCACACACTCGAGGGTCTCGCCGGCCGGCTCTACCTGGCCTGTAGCGATCACGCTCGCACCGCGGCCACGGCCGCGGAGATGACTGGCGCGCCTGTCGCCGAGGTCGAGGCTGTCTTGCGCGTCCTCTGCCACCGCGGCCTCACGATGCGGGACCGCCAGCGATACCTGACGCTGGCGATCCCCGCCGCACGGCCCCGCTACGCCGAGCGTGACGGCCAGCTCGTCTTGAGCCTGCCGCCCGATCCCGACGTGGCCTGCGCGGCCATGGGCATCGCCCTCCCCTCGCGGGCCTCGAGACCTCGAGCCCCATCACGATGCCGGGCTACCGCGCGACCGAGCTCGTAGGCCCGCCGAGACGCGCGAGCAGCTTCTGTCTGGCGAGGCCCACGCTTCGACGTCAGCGCACACGGAGCATAGAATCCGGGTGTGCCTCGATCGCGCTGGCTCGCGCGGCTGGTCGCGCTTCTCGCCGGCGCTGGTGTCGTCACGGTCGTGCCGGCCTGGTGGTGCGGGCGGCGCGCGGACGCGTTCTTCGACGGCGATCTCGGGGCGCAGCGCGCGCTCGCGAGCGGTGTCCGAGAGTGGCTGGAGCGCGATCCAGCGACGCTGACGTTCGGCACCGGCTCGCCGCGGTTCGACGGGGAGTGGTACCTCATCACCCACGTGGCCGCCGCGATCGGGCTCGCGCAGACTGCGCTCGAGCACCCCGAGCTCGGGTCCGAGCACGCCCGGCTCGTCGAGCGCGCCATCGACCGGGCGCTCCTGCCTCGGGGACGGGCGCACGATGCCCTGGCCTGGAGCGAGGATCCGCTCGAGGCTCTCGACGGCGATCGCGGCCATCTGGCGTTCCTCGGATACGCCAACCTGGCCCTGTCGATGCACCGGCGGCTCGAGCCGCGCTCGCGCTTCTCGCGCCTGAACGACGAGATCACCGCGGCGCTGGCGAGGCGCTTCGCGAGGCACGGCTCCGGGGCGCTCCTCGAGAGCTATCCCGCCGAGACCTACCCGGCGGACAACGCCGCCGCGATCGCGTCGATCGCGCTCCACGATCGCGCTGCCGGCGGACAGAACAGCGATGTCGTCCAGGACGTGCTGTCGGCGTTCTCCACACGCTACCGCGACCCGCGTTCCGGCTTCCTCTACCAGCGAGTCGATTCGGAGACGGGCGCCCCGCGCGACGCCGCCCGCGCCTCCGGCACGGCGCTCGCGGCGTTCGTGCTGGGAGCCGCCGGGCTCGACGCGGCGCGCCCGCTCTGGCGCTCGCTCGCACGGCAGTTCGACGACGTCCTCGGCTTCGGCGGCGTCCGCGAGTACGGGCCCGGCGACGGCGCGGGCGACGTCGACTCGGGGCCCGTGATCTTCGGGCTCGGCGTCAGTGCGAGCGGCTTCGCGCTCGCCGCGGCGCGCCGTCACGGCGATCGCGAGAGGTTCCGCGGGCTCTTCGCGAGCGCGTGGCTCTTCGGTCTGCCCTACGAGACGAAGGCGGGGTTGCGCTTCGTCTCGGGTGGCGCGGTCGGCGACACGCTCCTGTTTGCGCTGCTCACGGCGGGGCGTGCGAGATGAGCGCGATCCTCCGCCGTGCCCTGGCTCCGATCGTCCTCTGCGTCCTGCCGGTGCTCGCGGAGCGTGCGCTCGTCGCGGGGCTCCAGCATTCGGGCGCGGCGGGCGTCATGCTCGGCGCGGTCTCGGACGCGAGCGTCGCCGCGCTGGCCGCGACGCTCGTCGCCCTCCTCCTGCGCGTGTACACGATCGTCGTGATGCCCGCCGTCGCCGCGTGCCTTCTCGTGACTCGCCTGTGGCCCGCCCGGCCGAAGCTCTGGGCGCTCGTGATCCTCGTTGCCTGCTCGGACGGCGTCCGGGGACCGGACCGCGACGGCGGATCGGCCGCCGGCGTGGACGCCGCCGCGACCGACGCCGCGACGGACGAGCTCGACGGCGGCCAGGGCGAGCCCGACGCCGCGGCCGACTCCGGCCCCGTGGCGCTCCCGTATCCGACCCGCGATCCGTATCGCATCAAGGGCCTCCAGCCCGACTTCTGGCCCGACATGGAGGAGATCGCCGGGAACAACACCGGTGGCGTCGCGATGAACCTCGTGTGGGCGAGCTGGGAGCCCGAGCCGCGCCCCGCGCCCTGCGCCGCCGGCGAGGCCCTGCACGATTCGCGCTGCTTCGTCATCGACGGCGCCGTGGATGCCGCGATCCGCGCCTGGACCGACCGCGGGGTCGTGGTCACGGCGGTCGTGTACGGCGTGCCGGCCTGGGCGCGAGCAGGTCGAGCTTGCTCGCCGGTCGCGCCGGGCTTCGAGATCTTCTGCGCGCCCGACGACGCCGCCGACTACGGCCGATTCGTCGGGATGCTGGCGAGGCGCTACGACGGATTGAGCGGCAACGGCCGCATCGCCGACTTCGTCGTGCACAACGAGGTCAACGCCAACGACTGGTTCGACATCGGCTGCGGCCAGGGCGTCCCCTGCGACGCCGTGGAGTGGATCGACGCCTACGCGGCGAGCTGGATCGCCGCGTACGACGCCGCGACGGCCGCGCAGCCGGCGGCGAAGGTGCTCATCTCGCTCGAGCACCACTTCGGCGCCGCCTTCGACAGGCCGGATGCCCAGAACCCGATCCTCTCCGGCGAGACGATGATCCGCGGAGTCGCCGCCCGCGCCGGCGATCGCGCGTGGCGCGTCGCCTTCCACGCCTATCCTCCCGACCTCTTGTCGCCCGTCTTCTCGCCGGACGACTGGCCTCGGGTCACGTTCGGCAACGTCGGCGTGCTCCTCGGGTGGCTGCGCAGGGAGTTTCCCGGCACGCCCTCGGCCTGGGAGGTGCAGCTCACCGAGAACGGCGTCAACTCGCTCTCGCCGTCCTCGCTCGACGCCCAGGCCACGGCCGTCTGCGACTCGCTCAGGAACGTCGTCGGCACGCCGGGGATCGAGAGCTACATCTATCACCGCATGCTGGACCACCCGACCGAGGTCGCCGCGGGCCTGGCGCTCGGGCTTCGCGGACCGGACGGCGCGGCCAAGCCCGCGTGGGCCGTCTGGGCGCTCGCGAACCGGATCGACCTCGACCCGCCGCAGCTCTCCTGCGGCTTCGAGGACCTCCCGTACCTGCGGCTCGTTCGCTCGTACTCGTCGGAGCGCGGCCACTGGACGTCGACGCGCCTTCCGCCGCCGGGCTTCGCGCGGGAGCAGAGCTGGCGCCTCCTGCGGGACGAGACACCCGGGACCCGGCTCCTGTACGAGTGCGCCTTCGGCGGCCACGACTTCCTGACCACGGACGTGGGTTGCGAGGGCCAGCTACCGCTGGGTCCGGTGGGCTGGGCCTGGATCGACGCCGCCGCCGACCGCGTCCCGCTGCACCGCTGTCGCATCGGCCAGGGCGAGGACCACTTCGTCTCGACCGACGCCGGCTGCGAAGGACAGACCGAGGAGTCGCTGCTCGGCTACGTCCTGCCGTGAGAAGCGAGTGCCGCTCGGCCTGGTTCGCGCTGATCAGGCCAGCAAGAAGGCGGCCGCCGCCGCACCCCCCGCCGCCGCCAGCGGGATCGTGAAGTTGTCGTCCAGCCGGCGGCTCGCGAGCTCGGCGACGGCGCCCGCGACTGCCGCGCCGGCCGCCACGACGAGCAGCGCCGGCCACCGACCGAGCGGGTGCCACCACGCCAGCACCCCGAAGGCCGCCCCCGTGGCGCTCGCAACGAACGCGATGCTTCCCTCGAGGGTGCGGCCGTGCCCGAGAGTCCGTCGGCCCCAGCGGCGGCCCGCGAACGCCGCGACGGGATCGCCGGCGCCGAGCACCGCCAGCGCCGCGGCCGAGGCGAACACGGGGCTCGCCAGCGAGAGGAGGAACAGCGCCGTCGCGTACCACGTCGCGGAGTTGACCTGATGGCGCTCGTGGGGATGGATGATCCACTGGAAGAAGCGGACCTGCATCAGCCGATCGTTCATCCGTCGGCTGAGGTGCCGCCCCGCCTCGAGGAACCAGCACAGCCCGGCGAATGCTCCGGATGCGATCACCGAGCCGAGCGGGCTGAACACCCTCTCGAGCAGGAGCAGCACGCCGAACGCGGATGATACGTGGAACGCCGTCCGGCGCCAGTTCGCGGGGCGAAGCACGGGGACGTGGACTCGCTCTGCGCGCAGCGCCTGAGCCAGGGCCTGGTAGGCGGGGACCATCCGCCCGCGGAACGACATCCAGGCCGCCTGCAGCGCCGGCCCGCTCAGGCCCTGTCCCGGTCCGTGCTCCTCGACCACAGCGCGTGCGAGCTGCACCGACGAGCCGAGCGCCGAGCCGCGTCCGTCGAGCTCGCGTGCGAGATCCGTCAGCCGCGCCTGAACGCGCGCGAGCCTGCTCCGCACGGTCGCTTCGAGCTCCTCGCGCCAGCGCGAGCGATCGAGGTCGCGTAGCAAGTCGTACAGCTCTAGCGCGAGGAGGTAGCCGTCGCTTGTCATGCGGGCGACGCAGCATAGCGTGTCCGGGCCGAAGTCCGCCTCGCAGACGACAGACCGAGGAGTCGCTGCTCCGCTACGTCCTGCCGCGAGGAGCGGGCGCGAAGTCGATCGGGTACTCCACCGTCTGCGCCGCGCCGGGGCCGAACGAGAGCGTCCGCACGATCTCGAGAACGGCGGCCTCGAGGACGGCGTCGCCGATCGCGCGCAACCGGCGCAGGGCCGCGACCGAGCCATCGCGCCGGATCGTCACCTCCACGACGAGCCGGCCGCGCAGCGTTCGGTCTCTTTCGAGCGCCTCCCGATAGGCGGCCGCGATCCCCTGCGCCGCCGACGCGAAGGTCGCCTGGATGCGGGCGTCCCACCGGGGCGCGGCCGGCGGGCTCGCGATCTGCGCGTTCACGATCGGACCGTCCCACGCGAGCTCGGCCCTGGAGCCGATCGAAAGCTCTCGGTCGGCGGTCGTCGCCATCTCGCCGTCCGGCCGGGCTAGATCACCGTCGACGATCTCGTCGAAGGTCCAGCCACCGGGCGCGGACGCGGCGGGCGCCTGGTACCAGATCCGCGCCCTGGCGTAGCGGGACGCGTCACCGGCGTCGGCGGGTACGCCCGGCGCCGGGCCGCCTCGATACGCGCCGAGCTCGTCGCGCCAGAACTGCGCTTCGAACGGCCACCGGCTGGCGGCGGCGGGCGCGGCTCGGCGTCGCACGTCACCAGCCTCAGGCGCCACCGCGACCAGCGAGGTCTCGCCGGTGACGATCCCGTTCTCGAGGCCGATCTCGGCGATCTGCTCGCGCAGCGAATCGGAGGGACGGAGCAGCATCGCGGTCTCGATCTCGTGAACGCGGCGGCGAGCCCATGCAGCGCCGAGCGCCTCGTGGCGGTCCGACCTGTCCGGTAGCTCGACCGGGTGCTCGATCGACCACGGCCGGCCGCCCGTGCGCCCCCGTAGCCGCACGGTTCCGCCGCCCGGCCCGTCCGTGCGCCCTACCACGATCAGCGGCTCGCCCGCGTTCAGGTCCGGGAGGATCCGAGGGTAGACGTCGCGGACGGGTAGCCCGCCCCAGTCGATCTGGAGGTCGGTGACGAGGGGACGGGCCAGGCGGGCCGCGAGGTCGCGTCCGGCCCGGCTGGCGTCCTCGGTCAGGCCGACCACCGCGCACGAGCCACGTCCGATCTCCGCGGCGCGCTCGAGCAGCCATCGGTTCGGCGACGCTCCGAGCCCGATCGCGTGCAGGCGCGTCTGGCCCATGCTCCTCGCCACGAGGCTCAGGACCTCGTCGTCGGCGCCGACGTTGCCGTCGGTGACGAGGAGCACGGTTCGAATCCGCGCGGGGTCGGCGGGCGCGCGGAACGCGGCCGCGACCGCCGAGCCGAGCTCGGTCCCTCCCTGCGGCGCCGCTTCCCCGAGGAACCTCCGCGCGTTCTCGATCGCGGCGGCGCCGGCCCGCACCGCGCCGGGCGCCATCGACCGCGCCCGATCGGCGAATGCCACGAGGCGCAGCGAGTCGCCGGGGCTCAGCGACTCGATCGCGGCCATCGCGAGCGTCTGCGCCATCTGGCTCGCTCGGCCAGCCATCGAGCTCGAATGGTCGACGAGGACGACGAGCTCGCGGGGCGCGATCGCGGACGGCGGCGCGCGCTCGGGCGGGTGGAGCATGAGCGCGAAGGTCCCGCGTCCTCGAGTGCGGGTCGCGAGGAACGCCGCGCGCGTGGCCGCTCCGAGGGCCGAGTAGCGGACGACGAAGTCGCGGTTGGGCAGCTCCTCCCGTCGCTCGAGAGTCAGGGTCCGCCGGTCAGGCTCGGGGCGCTCGGTGCGGACCTCGTGCGAGCTGCTCGTCGCCGAGGCGATCGGCGCTCCCGCGTCGATCTCCACCCTGACGTCCAGCGCGTCGCCGGGACGCGTCGCCGGCACCGGTTCGGGCGGACCGCCACCGGATCGGTACCTCGGCGCCGCCCGAAGCGGGATCGCGAGCTCGTACGATCCGTTCGCGAAGCGCAGGACCGCGACGAGGCGCACGCGGACCCGCACCTCGCCGTGCGGCGGGATGTTCGCGACGGTCTGTTGGAAGAGGTTCGGGCGCTCCTCCTCGAGCAGGCTCGCGGTGCGACCGGAGGCCCGCGCCGCCTCGAACGTGGCTCGCGCGTCGGCGCGCCGCCGGATCTCGGCGTGGATCTCGCGGCCGCCGACGACCATCTCGAGCGCGTCCACGGCGCTCTCCGAGGGCAGGGGCAACAGGTACGCCGCGTCCAGCGCGTGGCCGGTCGGGTTGACGAAGAGCTGGTCGACCTCGATGCGCGCGACGAACCCCGACACACGTGCGTCGATGCTGGTGTGCTGCGGCGCGACGACGATCGTGCTCCCGTCGGCCGTCGCGCGCAGGATGCCCTCGGTGGGGTCACGTCGCGCGTGCGAGGCGTCGAACGAAGCGGGAAGCGGCCCCGTATGCGCGGCGCTTCCGCCCCACATGTGCCAGCCGTCCAGCCCCGGATCCGCCAGCTCGAGCCCCACGAGGCGCCCCGAGGCCGTCGTGCAGTACACCCAGCCCTTGGCGACGATCGGCTGCGTCGCGATCGGCTCGCCGATCCCCACGGCGAACGTCGTCATGCCGGTGTCGACGTCGATGCCGAAGATCTCGCCGGCGGTCGTTCCCACGACGAGCGTCCCGCCGACGACGGCGGGTGGGGTCATGCCTCGCTCCGCTCCGCCGCGTGGCGCGCGCCGGCGCCACACCTCGGAGCCCGTCCGAAGGTCGCGAGCACGCAGCTCGTCGCCGATCGCGTAGTAGGCGCGCCCGTTCGCGAGCGTGGGGCGCGAGCCCTCGTAGCTCCAGCCGGCCCGGACGCCGTGCGCGTCGGGCCGCTCGGTCGCGTAGGGCGCACGTGTCTCGCGGCCCGCGGCCACGAGCAGGCCGTCGGCGGCGTCCAGCGTGACCTGCTGCTCGTGGCCACCCGGACGCCGGCGCGAGACGAAGACGAGACCTCCCTCGACCCAGGGCGCGCTCGTGGCCTCGGCCGGGGCGTGCCAGAGCTTGGCGCCGTCTCGCGCGCGAAAGCGGTAGACGGCGCCGCTCATGGTCGTGAGGTAGACCGATGCGTCTCGACCGGCTCCGGAGATGACCGGCGCCGACAGCACGTCGGAGTCGAGCGGTCGCCGCCAGATCGGCTGCCCGTCGGAGAGCCGCAGGGCCGAGAGCGCGTACCCGCGCGCACCGTCGACGATGTGCCCGCTGTAGACGACGCCGTTCGCGGCGGCCGGCTGCCCCATCACCGGGTCCCCGAGCCAGCGCCTCCACAGGACGCGTCCGGTCTTCGGATCGATGCAGAACAGCGTGCAGCTCTCCGTGTTGAAGAGCACCTTGTCGTCGACGGCGAGGCCCGCGCTCGGACCTCCGTCGGACGCCTCGGCCGCCCACGCGAAGCGCCCGCTCTGCGCGTCCAGACCGTAGAAGGTGTGCGACGCGAAGCCGCCGCCGACCATCACCTTGCCGTTCGCGTACACCGGGCTCGGAAGCCGCTGGCCCTCGAGATGCGCGACCCAGCCGCGCCGGCCGCCGTCGAGCCGGAAGGCCGCGCTCGTTCCGGGCGCGACGTCCGGCAGCGCCACGGGCCGGGCGGGCAGCCTCACGCCGAGGTCGAAAGGTGTCCGGGTGGGCTCCTCCGGCCCCGGCCTGACCTCCGGCGCCGCGCCGGGAACGAGCCTCGCCTCGACGTCGACCGGCAGCGCCGCGAGCGCGGCCCGAGCGCGAGCCGGCGCCGAGGGCACGGGCTCGAGCGCGAGCGTGGGCCCGGGCGGACGAGCGATGATCGAGAGCCCGAGCGGCGCGGGCGCGTGCGCGCAGGGAGCGAGCGCGAGGCACACCAGGGTTGCGGCGAGGGGCCGGATCCTCATGGGCGGCCTTCGAGCAACTCGCGTGCCCGGACGAACGCCAGCTCGAGGGTCGGAGTTGGTGCTCGGATGCCCGAGCTCCGGCCTCGAATGGGGTCGGGATACCGCTGGCTCTCACCGCACGAACTTGCCCTCGAGGCGAAACGCCGGGCTGCTGCCGTCGGACCAGCTCGCGAACCACACGTCGCCCGAGAGGTGCGCGAGCCCGAGCGGGTAGGGCCCCGCTGGCTCCGCGCCGGTCAGGGACAGCTCGTCGTCCTCCTCGATCGCGCCCGGCACGGAGCGGAAGCGCTGGGCGATCACGTCGTTGCGGATGCCCTGGATCACCCGGTGGTAGACGACCATTCCGCCTCCCGCGACCGCCACGAGCACGGGCGTGTGGTCCGTCTCGTCCGCGCTACCGAAGGTGGCCGTGAGCCGATCGGCGGCGGGAGCGCCGAGGTCGGCGAGCACGACGTCCACGCGCACGCGCCGGTCGACGGTCGCGGCGAGCCACACCCGTGAGGGGTCCTCGGGATCGACGGCGAGCGCCGGGGTCTCCGACAGGTCGTCGTCGGGGAGCGCGATCTCGGACACCGCGCCGTCCGCGATCTCGCGAAACCAGATCTGCCGTTCGTCGCCTTCCTCGCGTACCCATGCGAGCCAGGCGCGCCCGTCGCTCCCGACCGCGACCGCCGGCGAGCCCTGCGTCACGCCCGCCTCGAGCCCGGCGTCGAGCGCCTCGCCGGCGAGCTCGCCCTCGGAGTCGAGCTCCTGCACGAAGACCTGGAACGTCGAAAGCTCGTCGTCGGAGCGAGCGCCGGCCACGAGCCACCCGCCGTCCGGCGTCGCCGTGACGGTCGCATCGAGCGCGTTGCCCGCGACGGGCGTCCCCCCGCGGGTCGTCTCCAGCACCCGCTCGGCCTCCCCGAGCGGGGACCCGTCCCTCGCGACGAGACGGGTCATGATGTCGAGGTTGTCCGGGAACTGACCGCTGTCCGAGACCCAGGCCACGAGAAGCCGCTCACCCGACAGGGCGAGCGACGGCGCTATGTCGTTCCCCGCGCCCGACACCGTGACCGGCGGGATGAGGACGGCGCCGTCGCAGCCCACCCGCGTCACGAGGACGTCGAACAGGCCCGTGTCGGCCTCCTCGGGACGGCAGTAGGCGATCCACACGCCATCGGAGTCGAAGGCCGCCGCGGAGTAGATCTGCGTGTCCGGCCCATCCGGATCGACCGGGAACGTCTCCTCGATGGGCGCGTCACAGCTCGCAGCGAACGCTGCGTCCGCCGCGGCATCGCCCGCCGCATCGAGGCCGGCATCGTCGCCATCGGAAGCGGCGTCCGTCGCGTTCCCGGCGTCGACGTCACCTCCATCATCATCGCCACCCCCGCACCCGACGGCCACGAGCAGAAGACACGCGAGCCTCATCCTGTGGAGCACGGACGCGAAGAGTAGCTCAACGGTCGCCGCGAAGACGAAGTGAATGTCCGGATAGGAAGCACCATCAAGGCTGCCGAACTTCGCAATGCCCGGCGGCTCGCAGTCGCACCTCCTCATCGAGCGTGAGCAGTGGCAATTGCCGCTCGGCTGCCAGCCATACGTAGATGGCGTCGGCCGCGCGAAGCCTGCACCGCATCGCAATCTCGGCGGCTCTCCGGGCTCTTGCGCGTCCAATGGACACGACCTCATGGGGGGGCGCGCCCAGGGCAGCGAGCAACGGCACGATCGCGTCGGCGGGCTCTCCGATTCGCACGAGGGCAGCAGCGACCTCGACGGCGAATATCGACGGCACGACGATGGTGGCCGGCCCCAAGATGACCCGTTCCAGGAGCCGCCTCGAGCGGACATGATGCGGTTCGCCGGGTCGCACGGCCGCGACTGCGACGGAAGCGTCGAGCACGAAGGTCATCGCCGGTCGCGCAGCAGCTCTTCCACGGCGCTCGCGCCGGGTCGCGCCTTTCCGAGCCCCTCGAGAATGGCCTCGAGCTCTCGCCTCGTGGGTCGTCGGGGCCGCTTCGTCGGCGTGACGACGACGTCGCCGACCGGCACGATGGCCGCGGCGGGCTTCCCGTGCCGCAAGATCAGAACGCTCGCACCGCGGTGCTCGGCCTGGTCGACGATCTCGGACAGATGCGCTTTGACCTCGACCAGCGATCGTCTCTTCATATGACCATTATGACCAGTGCGGCTACCGAACGGCAAGCCGCGCGATTAGGCGTGTGCGGTGTTTGCCTATCGGCGCCCCGGAGGCGACTCGGCGTCGGCGGCGGGACGGCGCGCCAGCGTGTCGACGAGCTCGAGGAATTCCTGACGGTCGCGATCGCCCGAGCTCGCGGCGCTCTGGGCGAGCTCGCGGACGGCCTCGAGCCGAACGCCTGCCGCGTAGGGGCTGCGGCGGAGGATCTCGGCGAGACCCATGACGGCGGCCGCGAGGCGGAAGTCCGCCGACGCGCTCGCGAACGACGAGCGCAGAGCTTCGATCGGGAACGGGTAGACGTGCTCGACGGAGATGCTCCCGCCGGGTTGCTTGGCGCGGATGCGCACGGTGCCGAGGCTCTGGGCCGACGGCGCCCGCTGGATCTCGTACAGGGCCGTCACGGCGTGGCCCGCGCCGACGTCGCCCGAGTCGACACGGTCGTTCGAGAAGTCCCTGTCCGCGATGAACCGGTTCTCGTAGCCGATCAGCCGGTACGTCCGCACGGCGCGTGGATCGAACTCCACCTGCACCTTGACGTCCTGCGCGACCACCTCGAGCGTCCCGCTGAGCTGCTCCTCGAAGACGCGCCGCGCCTGCGCGAGGCTGTCGATGTACGAGTAGTTGCCGTTGCCCCGATCGGCGAGCTGCTCCATCAGGGTGTCCTGATAATTCCCCGTCCCGAAGCCCACCGTCGAGAGCGTCACGCCTTCGTGGACGTGGCCCTGGATGGTCGCGAGGATCGCGTCGTGGCTCGTGTTGCCGACGTTCGCGTCTCCGTCGGAGAGCACGACGACGCGCGAGACCGCGTCGGCCCGGACCCGCCGGATGGCGAGCTGGTAGGCGAGCTCGATGCCCGATCCCATGGCCGTCGATCCGCCGGCCGTCAGCTCGTCGATCGCCGCGAGGATCCGCCGCCGATCCTCGACGCCGGTCGGCTCGAGGACGACGCGCGTGCTGCCGGCGTAGGTCACGAGCGCCACCGTGTCGCCCGGGCGGAGGTTCTCGGTGAGGATCCGCAGACTCCGCTGCGCGAGCGGCAGCTTGTCCGGCGAGTCCATGGACCCCGACACGTCCACGAGGAAGACCAGGTGGACCTTCTTGCGCGCCGCCGGGGGCACCACGCGCGCCTTCAGCGCGACGCGCAGGAGGTCCCGGCCCGGCGCGAATGGCGACGGAGCCGCCTCGAAGTGGACGGCGAACGGTCGCTCGTCCAGGGGAGGAGCGTACGAGTAGCTGAAGTAGTTCAGGAACTCCTCGACCCGCACGGCGGCCGGCGGAACCGGCTGGCCCTCGAGGATCTTTCGCCGCACCAGCGAGTACGAGCCGGTGTCCACGTCGACTCCGAACGTCGAGATCGGATCCGTCGCGGTGTCGATCTGCTCGCGCACGCCCCAGTCCGCGTAGCCCTCGCGGTTCGGCGCGGGCGCCTCGACCGGCGGGCTGCCGGGAGGCTGCGGGACCGCGGTGGAGGGACCCGCGTGCCCGAGGGCGCCACCGATCAGCTCGTCGAGATCGGCGGTGCGTCCGTCTCGTGCCGGCGCGGCCTGGGCGGGCGCCGGCATCGGACGCGCGGCCGCCGCCCCCTCACCGAGCGCGTACCGGCGGGCCGGGCCGGGCGATGGAGGCACCGGCGACACCGCCCCATGCGTGTCGCTCCGCGCCGCGTACCACTCGGCCGGGGCTTGCTCGCCGCGCATCGTGACGAGACCGAGACCGAGACCCACCGCTGCCAGGCTGGCGGCGAGGGAGAGCCCGATCGCCAGGTACGGCTTCCGTCGCCGGGGGATCTCCTCCGGCCTGGAGGTAGTGTCACCATCGGCGCCGCGCCGCTCCGCCAGCCACTCGCCCACGACTCGCCCGGCGAAGCCCTCGGGCGGCTCCGCCGCGCGCCACGAATCGAGCCTGGCCCGCTCCGTGGGGTCGAGCTCGGACGAACCGCCTTCCCTGTCTTGCCGCTCAGTCATCGTGCACCTCTGCGAGCGCCACCCTCAGCGCCACACGGGCGCGCGAGAGCCGCGACTTGACGGTTCCCATGTCCACCTGCAGCGCCGCCGCGATCTCGGCGTACTCGAGGCCGTGGATCTCCCGAAGGACGAACACGGCACGCGCGTCCGCGCCGAGCCCGTTCATGGCTCGCACGATCGCGCGCTCGATCTCGTGGCGGTGAGCCGCGGCGTCCGCGGAGGCCTCGCTCGTGTGCAGGCGGGCCCCCGATTCCAGCGGCTCGCTGTCGGCCCGGCGCCGCCTCAGCTCGTCCAGCGCGAGCCTCGATGCGATGGTCAGGATCCAGGTGCTCAGCCGGCCGGGCCGGCGGGCGTCGAAGGTCGGCAGCGCCCGGAAGGCCCTGAGGAACGTCTCCTGGGCGAGGTCCTCGACCAGCGAGGCGTGCCGCGCGCCCAGGACCCGCGAGAGCAGCCCGAAGACCGGTCGCTGGTAGCGGGTCACGAACGACTGGCAGGCCGTAGGGTCGCCCCGGCACGCCCGCGCGAGCGTCAGCTCGTCGATCTCGTCCGGTCTCGGGGGGTCTCGCGGTTCTCGTTCGACGGCGGCTATGGCACCCACGACCCGTTACACGTACGGGGAGAGAAAAGGTTCCCAGGCCGGACCACCTTTTTCTCTCTTCCGCACGGCCCTCGCCGGCCTGGCGACGTGCAAGGTAGGGCGCCTCCGGCGCCGGTGTCTCGAACACGTACCATCACATCCGGCAACCCCCACTTCGCTGGCCGGCCAGGGCCGGCGCCGAAACCCCAAAAGACCGCGCCATTGTGGCCCGGGCTCGGTGGCCTCGTTCGTGCACCGGCTGCGGCGCGCCGTCCATTTGCAGGAGAAACCATGCGCCGAGCGCTGCCCCTGTCCCTCGTGGTGATCGTGTTCGCCTGCCTCGACTCCTCCCCGGAGGAGCGCGGCACGGCCAACCTCGAGATCGTCGACAACACCTACGACAGCATGAAGAAGCTCGACCTGGGCGATCTCGTCTGGGGAGCCGGGCATCTCGCGACCGACGAGCTCAACGATCTGCTGGCCGAGATTCCCTACGCCGACATCCGCCTTTCGGACACCGAGCTCTACGGCCTTCCCGAGCGCGCCGCCCGCGACAACACGATCCACGACATCACCGCGCTCGCGGCCGGTCTCGCCGACCGCTTCGGCGAGACGTCGCTCCCCGCGCGCGTCAACGCGCTGCGCCGCGCGCACCTCGTGAGCTCGAACGACCGGGTCTTCGCCGAGACCTCCTTTCGCCTGGGCGCGAGCGTCGATCCGGAGCTCTGGCATGGCGAGGCCCCTGGCCTCGGCGAAGGAGGAACGAGCATCGGCGTTGGATTCGAGGCGGGCGCGAATGTCGAGGCGAGGGTGATCGCCGCGTACCGGGACGAGCTCGATTCGCTGGAGGGGAATCCGCTCCAGGCAGTATCGAGCGTTCGCGGGTTCGTCTTGCCGCGCGATCTCCTCGACGTCCGTGAAGGGATGAAGCCCGGCGAGTCGCTCGCGTACGCCGGCGAGGGTCGCCTCGGCCTGAACTTCGGCGTCGGCGTCCCGCTCCTCGTCGCGAACCCGCTCGAGTCCGTGACGTACTCGATCGTTCTGTCCGGGGGCCTGCGCACCGTGCTGCGCGGAAACCTCGACGCTCAGATCGTGCGGCTGGACGGCGATGAGGCGATCCTGGACGTGGGGATGTCGAACGCCCGCGTCCACAGCGCGTACCTCGCGATCGACGACGCCTTCGGCGTGAGCGGCCTGGTCAAGTCCAGCGTCTCCATCGGCCCCGTGACGCTCGACGTCGGCAAGATCCTCGACCACGCGCTGTCGAGCGAGCTCGACCGCCGCCTGAGCCTGATCAGCGCCCGGGTGGAGCGAAGGACCTCCAGCGTTCGGGAGTCGGTGGCGCGCTTCCGGATCGACCTCGGCGCCGCGACCCCGCTCGTGCAGGTCGCGGTCGAGCAGGCCCTTCGCGGCGACATCCGGCTGGCGCAGGGCCTCGCCAACCGGGGCGAGCCGGGTCTGACCTCCGAGCTCGACGTCATGCGCTCGGGTCGCAGCACCTACGGCCACCTCGGGTTCGCGGTCCTCGGGATGAAGTTCTTCACCGAGACCGAGCGCGCCGAGGGTCAGGCGGTCGTGCAGGCACCCGGCGGAGCCCTCTCCGTCATGTTCGACTCGCTCAGGCACGAGTCTGGCCTGTTCTTCTCGCGGCACGGCTACGCCCGAACCGTCCTCGCCGGCATCGAGACCGCGGGAGGCGAGGAGGCGCAGGGCCGCGCCAACCTCTACTTCTCGTGGACCGAGAGCGACGAATACATGGAGCGCGACAAGCTCGCCGACCACCTCGACGAGCTTCTCCTCCTCGCCCTCGGACCCGAGGGTCAGGGCGCGGTGACCGCCATCCTCGACGAGATCGGGCAGGGCACGCAGGCCGCGTGCGCCGGCCTGACGAACTTCGACGCCGACAACGGGGAGGCGTACCGGCGGTGCAAGATGGGCGTCCTGTCTCGCCCGGCGATCCTCGCGAAGGCGACCCGAGCTCGCGCCGCCTTCGACGAGGCGCTCGCGGCCTCGGGTCCGGCCGCTTCGGAGGCGGCCATCGCGCGTGCTGCGTTCGAGCTGGAGCTCGCGGCAAACCGCGCCTACGAGCCCGCCGCAACGCTGGCGGGCCCACCGACGGCCATCGCGCTCGGGAGCTGGCTGTCGGACGCCGCCCTCGGCGAGCTCGTCTACGACCGGACGGGCGCGGACTTCCGGCGGGCGCTCGAGGAGGTCGTACCCGTCCTCGCCGCCGACCGCGATCGCGTCGACGGCCTCGCCCGCGCGAGGCGAAGGCTCGACGACATGGGCTCGCTCGAGGTGGGCTTCGACGACTTCAGGCGGCGGTATCAGGATCTCGTCAGGCTGGCGACCGAGGAGGTCCCCGGCATCGGCGTCCTCGGCGACGAGACCCTGACCGTGACCGTGCCGGTGGACCGCGATCTCGTGCCGCAGTACGAGGATCTGGCCGTGCGGTCGATCGCCCGAGCACGCGCCCAGCTCGTCGCCCGGATGGTCGACTCGACGATCCGCGAGATCGGCGACCACGTCTCGAAGCCGGAGCGGGCGTTCGGCCACGCGCTCCTGCGCCTTACGGAGCCGAGCATGCGCGACGTCCGCGTCGACGTCGACATGGACCTCGACGACAACTGGGCTCAGGACTTCCCGCAATACCGGCAGGCAGGCTACCAGGCGCTGCACGCCTCGAGCCGCGGCCCGGACGTCCGTCTGATGGGCGAGTCGATCGCCTGGGACGTGGACAGGCTCGTGATGCTCGAGTAGCCAGCTAGTTGCTGGCGTCGTCGCACTCCGAGTACGAGCTCTCCGTGCCGGTGAGAGTAGGCCGTGTCTTCGTAGCCGTTCCCGCACCCCAGCGATGCCGCACCGTCGGTCGTCGCGACGATGCTTGGTCGCCGCTGCTCTGATCAGGCCGCCGTGCGCTTTGGTCGGGCAGGTGGTTTTTCGGCGATTTCTCGCAACCGGACGACGATCTCGAGGGCCTCGGTGACGGCTCGCGCGCTCCCGAACCGCTCGTAGAGCTCGGGCGAGAGCAGGATGACATGGGCCATCCGCGGGAACCGCGAAGCGTAGTAGCCACGGCGCGCGCGAGTCCAGTCATAGCGGGCAAGCGATGTCTCTGGAGGAATCCTAACGGATTGTTTCCTTTTTCTCATAGAGCTCCGCGGATCGTAGCACATGCTCGACTGCCTCGAGGGTGCGGTCAGAGCCGGTTTGACCGTTCCGGTGGACCGCGATCTGGTGCCGCAGTACGAGGATCCAGCGGTGAGGTCGATCGGCCCGAGCGTTTCACTTGCCTTCTCGCGCGCTCGTTGGCTACCGTCGAGTCCCGATTCGACGAGGAGAGGAGGAACGAGATGAAGAGGGTTCTCGCGGTTGTCTTGGTCGCCGGGTGTCTGTCGCTGCTCGGCGCCTGCGGCGGAGACGCTTGTGACGACGCAGAGGAGAAGCTGGACGAGTGCGGCTTGCCGAGCACGGTCGGGAGCTGCGACGACGCTACCGACGAATGCGAGGCGGACTGCATCAACTCGCATAGCTGCGACGAGATCACCGGGGCGCTCGCCGGGACGCCCAACGACTACTCCGACTGCGACGACGCCTGCAACTGACGCGCTCGCCAAGGGCCCGATCCAGGTTCGCTACCGTCGTACGCCGAAATGCCCGACGTGAACGTCGAACCGGCGCATGCGCTGGTCGTTCGGGACCTGATGCGCCGCGATCGGCTCGACGGACTGAAAGTCGATCGTCAACAGGGCCCTCTGGCTCTGCGAGAGAAGCTCGAGGGTCGCGGGCCTCTCGCGACCGGCGTCGAACCAGGTGTCGAAGGTCGCCGCTCCGGTCCCCTGTTCGGAGACCCAGACGGCTACCGTCGGGCTCTCGATCGGGCCGCGTGCCACGCGCTGACGGAAGACGATCGGCTCGACCGAGACGATGGCGGTCGCGTCGGGGTCGCCCGAGCCCGTGAACCGGAAGTTGTTCAGAAAGAAGCGGGTGCTCGTGGCCCATCCCGCCGGAAGACTGCCCGCGGTTCCACCGCGACGAAACGCCGCCGCCTTGAAGGCGACGAGGACGAACCCCTCGGCGCTGGATCCGGCATCGAGAGCGGGGAGCGTGACCTCGGTCACCACGGCATCGTCGAAGCTGCAGGCCCGTCGCCCGCTCTGGGCGGGGTTCGCCCCGAAGTACAGGTCGACTGCGCCATCGACCGCCGTGCCATCGAAGAACGCCTGGACGAGCGGTAGCGGCATCGACGAGGGAGGGAACGCCACGACGACTTGCAGGCGCGGGGCAGCGATCTGGGGCTGTGCGAACCTGTCGGCCCCCGGCTCCGTCGGGGGGTTGCGGCGCCGGTCGATGACGGCAGATCGAACCTGGGCGACCGTTCGGGTCGTGGTTCCGCCGATGGTCATCTCCAGAACGGTGGCGCGGAGCGGCGCGCCCGGGGTGACGTCCGCGGCGGCAGCGCCGCCCGACGAGAGCCCCCCGGTAGCGACCAGCACGCACACGAGTCTTCGCATCCGTTTCCTCCTTGCGCGACGGCTATCACGGGCGAGCGATCGGCGACAAGCCGATTCCGGGCATGATGGCCGGGGGCCGCCCGGCACCATGAACGCGGCTTCTCATCTCGTGCGCTGGGCTACAATCGTCGAGCCCATGCTGCGATCGCTCCTGGCCCTCTGTCTTTGCCTCTGTGCCTGCGGCGCGGACTCCAGAGGCGTTGGCGATTCCGGCCCGTCCGGGGACGGCGACGCCGATGCCGACTCGGACGCCGACTCGGACGGCGATGCGGACGCCGACACGGATGGCGATGCCGATGCCGACCTGGATGCCGACTCGGACGCGGATGGCGACCCCGAAACCTGCGCCGAGGCGACTCCGGGGGCGATCGACTGCGGGCAGAAGAGCTGCCCCGCGGGGCAGGAGTTCTGCTGTCGGACGGGCGCGGACGCGGACGGCGCGATCCTGGGAACCTGTTCCAGCCCCGGCTCGCGCTGTGGCGGGTGGGTGATCGAATGCGACGACGACTCGGACTGCGGGCAGGATCAGATCTGCTGCAATGCCTACGACGGCGGGGTCGAGGCGTTCCGTTCGCGCTGCGCTGGGCCCGTGGGGTCGGGCGCTGCCGCCTGCGGCGACGAGTTGGAGACGTTCCACGCCTGCGCTTGCGCGGCGCAGTGTGAGAGCCCGGACGTGTGCCAGCCGCTCTACACGGAGGTTGGTGCCTTCGACTACTGCGGGCCCGCGGGGTGACTACGGCATCGCCGCGACGGAGAGCAGCGAGACGCGGGGGGTGACCTCGGGGTTCGCGCTCGAGAGCTGCAGCTCGACCTCGATGAACGGCGAGTCGGTGACGTTTGCGATCGAGACGCCGGCGGCGTCGTCGAGGCGGAAGACGGTCAGCGCGGGGGGTGCGACCGCCTCACAGTACTCGGCGGACCAGGACGCATCCAGCAGACCAGCCTCGGTCGTGGCGGTTCGCACGCGCACGCAGACGCTCGTGTCGGCAGGGACGGTCGCCCGGTAGGCGACCCGGCGCCAGTGCACGGTGGCACCCGCGTCCATGGTGAAACGAACGCGCCCGAGCGAGCTCGTGATCAGGCCGAAGGTGGAGCCGGTCAGGTCCGAGTACGTGTACGGGCTCGCGAGGAGCACGACGTCGGGCAGCAGGTTCTCGGGGTAGCAGCCGATCACCTCGCCGTCGGTGGTGTACTTGACGACCTGGCCGATGTTCTGCATGACGGTCCACATGTTGCCGTCGATGTCCGAGCCGGTGCCGAGCGTGCCGGGGTAGCCGTTGAGCGCGCAGCCGGGGATCGGGCTCTGGGTCTGCATCGCACCGAAGTCCACCTTCTTGACGAAGGTGCCGTCGGGCTCGAACTCGTCGACGGCCGCACCGCCGTTCTCGGCGACCCACAGGTGCCCGTTTCGATCCACGCCCATCGCGCGTGGGCTGAGCATGCTGGCGGTCGGGTCGGTGTACGCGCCGATGACGGCCCCGGTCTCTCCGTCGAGCTTGACGACGTTGCCGCAGCCGATGTTCGCGTACCAGGGGTTGCCGTCGAAGTCGAGCGCCATGCCATAGGTGCTCCAGCAGGCCTGCGGGTTGACCGGGTCCTGTGCTGGATCCCAGATGCCGACCAGCACGGGGTCGCTCGGGTCGCTGTTGTCGTCGTCGGCGTCCGCGTCGATCTTGGCGACGGGGCCCCCGCTGAGCACGCCGACCCAGACGCCGCCTTCCCCGTCGGCCGCGAGGCCGTATGGGTAGACGCGCTGCCCGGTCTCTTCCTTGTACAGGTCCACCGTCGCGACCACCCGGCACTCGGGCACCGTGATGCCCGCGTTCAGGTCGGGCGATCGGTCCTCGATCGTGACGGTGGCGTAGTCGGGATCACCCTCCTCGGGAGCGTTCGGGTCGACCTTGAGCACCTGCCCCAGATCGTTGAGCCCGATCCACACCCAGCCCATGTTGTCGATTGCGGCGGCGCGCGTGTAGCCGGGTCCGATGCCGTACCCCTGCTTGCTCGAGCACAGCACCGTGCCGTCGCCACCGATGTGCACGAACTGGTAGTCGTCGCGGTTCGTTATCCACACCGATCCGTCGGCGGCGACCGCGGTCCTGTTGGGGAAACTCCCGAAGGTCGGGACGCGGAGCAGCTCCTCACCCGTCACCGAGTCGTACTTCGCTACCTTGGCCTCGTTCGTCGACGTGACCCAGACCACCGGCACGCGTGTCGCCGTGTCCGGCAACAGCAGGAGCTCGCCGTCCTCGACCTGCAGGCCCAGGTCCTCGAGATCCTCGGCGTCGCCCCATCCGTTCTCGCTCAGGTCTTCACCCAGGCAATCTCCCGTGTCGCCGTCCTGCGCGAGCTGGCAGCATGCCTCCGAGGTCATGCAGTTGTCGGGGTCCGGCTCAGTCTCGATCTTGCAAGCGCCGAGCACGGCAAACAGCCAAAGTAGTCGTCTTGTCATCCTGCCCTCCAGCAGTCTCGGCGGCACCACAACCGCCGTAGGGGAACGACGATATCACTGACAGCGATCATCACGATCCGCGACTGGGTCACGCGGACATCCGGGCGACCGTCCCACTCGACACGGCGACATGACTTCGGAAATCGGCGGCTAGTGGGACGCGCGCGAACGGAGGAATCGAGGCTCAATGCTGGCTCCAAACAGTTATCGGCACGGGCAAGCGGTTTATTAAGGCTGTCCTTCGACGGCGGCGACGGTCGCTCAATCGGGCCCGCTCACCTGGGTCGCCGGCTGCGCTTGGCCTGCACCTCGCCGGTCATGGGTAGTGGCGGGACGGCGAGGCTGTCGGGGCTCGTGGCCCCGGCCTCCTGGCGCTCAGAAGGCGATCGTGCCGAGCCGGGCACCAGGCCCAGGATCGTGGTCACGGCCGTGAGGAGCACCGGACGCAGCCGAGTGATTCCCGCCCTCCGGTCACCTTCGCGGGTCTCGCAACGCCGGATCGCCTTCTCTCGGAGCTCCCCACACGGTGATGATGTAGACAACGGCGTTTTCCTCGTCGTGAACGTAGTAGACGAGATGCCTCGTCCGCTTCATCACGAGCCTGCGAACGCCAGGGACACGAGTCCGCAAGAAGCGGGGTCCCGCATCTGGTGAGTGCTCGAGGAGCTCGACGCAGCGAGCGAACTCCTCGAGCACGAGCGCCGGTGCCGCAGGCCGATTCTCGACCCACCATTCGATGATCTCACGCAGTTGCTCCTCCGCCTCCGCTACGACGACGACCGTCGTCATCAGCGCCGGAGATCCGAGATCACATCAGCGGCTTGTCGGAAGCGTCCGGCCCTGATTGCCTCGAAGCCCCGAGCCAGCGCTTCGTCGAGGAGTGCAAGCTCATCCTCGCTCATCTGCTCCTCGGGCTCCGCCAGGCAAAGGTCTACATCGCCCTCGGGAAGCCCCGGGGGCGCGTCGCCCGTGATGCGGCCGTTTTCGACCCGAACTCGGATCGCCTTCATGCGATGAAGCGTAGCCCCTGCCCGCCACCATCGCAACGGATCGCGGCCTCCCCCGGAACGAGCGTCGCAAGCAGGCGCCGCGCGTCGGCGTGGCAGGCGTGGCCGCGGATCCCGGCGAGACTCCGCGCCCCGGCGGCGGGATCGCCTGCGGCGCGCAGCGCACGAAGGCGCCGGGCGATCTGTCGCACGCCGGTCCCGAGGAGGCGCGTCCGATCTGGCAAGAGCAGGAACCCGAGGAACGGCACGCCCGCGCGCGTTGCCGCGATCTCGCACTTGCGCGGGTGTGCCCGCAGGCGCAACGCGAGGAGCCGTCCTTCGAGCACGGTGCGCACCGAGGCAAGGCGGCGCTTGTCGTCGCCGAAGCAGAGGACGTCGTCCATGTACCTGACGTACCCGCGGACGCCGAGCCGCTCCCTCGGGCAGCTCCCAGAAGCTCTTGCGGTCCTTGCCGGCCTTGCGGGCCGCGAGCGCGATGTTGCCCCCGGCCTCGGTGAGGCAGCGCAGCGCAGCGCGAAGCTCTGCTCTACCTCGGCGATGGCTCGCGCCTTCGCCTCCTGGAGCGTGGTGGGCTCGGCGCCGGCAAAAGGACGTGCCGGTCGCTCCTGGCCTCGGCCGACCTCGATGGAGCCAGCGTCGATCTCGCGGCCGTCGCACAGGACAATCGCGCGGCGGCGGGAGGCATACGAGGCCGAGTCCAGGAGCGCGCGGACGAGGTCCCGCAGGCTCTCGGCGTCGCCGGCCGGGGGATCCGCGGGCTCGAGCCCGGCGTCGATCCACGCGCCCGGCTCGTCCTGCTCGACGACGCCGTCCAGCGAGTAGATGCTGATGCCCGAGACGCCCGCGAACAGGGCGGCCGCGTGGTCCGCGAGGAGGGTATCCGCATCTGGATAGGGCATGTCGACGGGGTCGACGCCCGCGCTGCCATCGCCGTCGACGGGTCGGAGCCACTACCCGGAATTGACCATTGGCGCGGGTGGTGCCGCCATCGATAGTGACCGCATGCGGCGCGGCGACCTCATGGTGGCGTGGCTGCTCGTGGGCTGCGGCGCCAAGACCAGCGTGCCGGATGACGCGGGAGATCCCCCCGAAGATGACGCGGCGGCCGAAGCTGCGAAGGACTCCGGCGCCGATGCGGCTCTGCCGTGTCGCACGCTCTTCGACGCGCGGAACACGCCGGCCATCCCGATCGACATCCAGGTCGCCCAGCTCGCGCTGGCGGATCTCGACCGGGATCTCGACCTCGACCTCGTTGCGGCGGGCATGGTCGGGAAGGGAGGCGCGGTCGGCCTGTACGCGAACGACGGGCGGGCGAGCTTCGCCGAGCTCGACCGCCTCGACGTCGCCACTCCCATCTGGGCCATCGTCACACCCGATCTCGACGGCGACGGCGACCCGGACGTGGTCGCTTCGACCTGCTTCGAGTCCTCCTACTTGCTCGTGGCGCTGCAGGAAGCCGGAGCCTTCGTCGGTACCGAGGAGATTGGCTTCGGCGAAACAGGGTGCTTGCCCATCGTCGCAGGCGACGTCGACGGCGATGGCGCCGCGGACGTGATTGCGCCGCACCGGCGCGGGCTGGCAGTCTTCCCGGGCCTGGGCGACGGCCGGCTCGGCTCGCCGTGGGTCGTGCAGACCGAATGGGCCCGGAGCCTGTCCGCCGGGGATCTCGACGGCGACGGGCGAAGCGAGATCGTCGCGGTTCATGAGTATCAAGACGTCCGGGCGTGGGCGCACGACGGCGCAAAGGGCCTCGAGCCGCGGCTCCTGCGGGACGCCGGAGACGCCCATTCGGTGGTGATCACGGATGTCGACGGGGACGAGGACCTGGACGTCGCGGTCTGGGGGCCCGCTCCGCCGGTCATCTACCGAAACGACGGTGGCGGAGACCTCGGTCGCGGGGAGGATGTGCCTGGCGTGCCGGACGAGGTATCGCTCCTTGGCCTTGCGGACATGGACGGGCGGGGCGACATCGACTGGCTGATCCCGTGGGGATCGGGCATCGCGATCGTCGCGGGAGCCGGCGGAGACGCCGGGCTGCGTTTCGCTCACGGAAGCGGCGGTCCGCTGGCGTCCGGAGACCTCGACGGGGATGGCGATCAGGACCTCGCGGCGGCCGACACGGAGGACCTCCAGGTCGAGATCCTCCTCGGCGAGGCCTGGCGTTTCCCTCACGAGGGTGTTCCTCTGGCAAGCTCGCCCGACGGCAAAGTCAACCCCGAGTCCCTCGCCATCGCCGATCTCGACGGAGATGGCGCGCCCGAGGTCGCCGTCACGCGAGTAGCTGGGCTTGCGTTGCTGAGGCTCGAGCGTGGACGGCTGTCGCTCCGGAGCTACCTCGGCCCGCTCGGCGAGCGCGTCGAGTCAGTCCTCACTCTCGACCTCGACCTCGACGGCGACCGGGACCTCGTGTGCGTCGCCGAGGATCCCGACCGAGCAGGCTCCACCTTCCACGCCTTCTCCAACGACGGGACGGGCGGATTCGACCCTTTGCAGACCGAGGTCGTCGGAAGGCCGTTCGAAGCCGCGGCCTCGGGCGATCTCGACGGCGACGGGGACCTCGACGTCGCCGCCGCGGCGAACGACGGCACAGTGACGATCGCCTGGAACGTTGGAGGCAGCGCGCTCGATCTGTCCGATCCGTTGCCGGTCGGGGCCGGCGCCGAGGCGATCGTCGTCGCGGATCTCGACGGCGACTCGGAGGCGGACATCGCGACCGCGAACGACATCGATGACACGCTGAGCCTCCTGTGGGGCCCGCGGTTCGGAGAGCCCGACGTCGTGCAGATCCCGGCTCAGCCCGAGGCGATGGCCGCGGGCGACATGGACGGCGACGGCGACCTGGACCTCGTGGTCGTGCATGGCGAGGACGAGGACCCGACGAAAGGGCCGGACCTCACGATCGACCTCGTGACCGTGCTGCACAACGACGGCCAGGGCGGCTTCGGCGTCGCGATGACCTTCGACGCGCCGGGAGAGCCTCGAGTCTGGCCCTGGGGGATGCCGACGGTGACGGTGACCTCGATGTGGCGGTCGCCGCTCGCACGGTCCTCCTGTTTCCCAACGACGGGGATGGAAGCCTGGGCCCGCCAACCTCGATCGACCTGGGCGGGCGGCCGTTCGCGGTTGCGCTCGCTGACCTCGACGCGGACTGCTCGCCCGATCTCGTCGTCGCCAGCAAGTACCCGGGGGACGTCTCGGTCATCCTGGGGCGCGATCCGTGAGGACGCCGTCCCGACCAGCGCCTCGGCGCTGCCGGCGGGGTCGTTGTCTCGTGCCCGGTACGGAGTCGATCGAACCGACCGCGACAACCCCGTGTATGGTTCCCAGGGCAGGACCTCCTTCCAGCCGGACCCCCAGCTTCCCGATCACCACGTGGCGGGCGGGAAGCTGTTTGCGATGCTGGAGGATGGGCAGCACCTCGCCAACCTCGACGGTCACACGATCGAGGTCGCCGCGGCGGTGCGCGACCGGGATGGCCGAGAATGGTGCGGGACCCTGAGCGCCTCGGTCGACGTGCGCTGCTACTTCGGGCAGGGCGGCCAAGACTGCGACGACGGCGACCCGGCCACCGCCGACACCTGCGAGGGCGACGAGAACGGCTACGGTCGATGCGCCCATGCCCGGAGGTGACCGGACGTCGCGGGGGCGTGGCCGGTCGACGCGCTCTTCCGTCGAGTGCGCCCGATCGAGTATCTTGCACGGATGCGGGGCGCGCCGTGGATCAGACCGCGCCTCGCGGCCGCGGAAGCCTCGCCAGCGCCGCCCTCAGTCTCGCCGGGGCCTCGATGAGAGACCGCGGCGGCGCCGGGAGTGAATCCGTCGAGCTTCTCCTCGGCATGCTGCCCGGTCTGTATGCGCCGGGATCGCCGCGAGGCCGGCGTGTGCGGCTCGCTGCCGCCTTCAGAGCGCTCACGGGCGCCCTGGGCTGCCGGATCGTCAAGGCCGGCGCCGTGGCGCGAAGCCGGCCGGGCGAGACCATCGCCCGCATCCCGCTCGGCACGCTCGGGACCGACGGGCTCGAGGCCGTGCTCCGATTCCGAGGTCGAGCACCAGCGCGCTCGGCGCCCGGACGTGCGGCGCCGCTCGTGCCGCATGCCCGCCGGCTCCTCGGGCTGCCCGAGGCCGCGACGCGTGCGTCTGTCGGAAGTGCCGAGGTCGTCGAGCGTCTGAGCACGCAGACCGGCGAGGTCGTCGTGCTCCGCGCGCCCCTGGACCCGCTGCTCGCCCCGCCTGCCTCGCGACTTGCGCCGCGCGAGCGCGCCGTGTGCCTCCTCGCCTCCGAGGGCCTCCTGGATCGCGAGATCGCCGAGGCCCTCGGCACCTCGCCACGCACCGTCGCAAACCAGCTCCGCTCGGCCTCGAGGAAGCTCGACGCCGGATCGCGGCGGGAGGTCGCGGCGCTGCTCGCCCGGAGCGCCGAAGAGGCGGCTCGGCGCGCGGGCGCGGGGAAGGACGAGCCGTGAGCGCGGACCTCGGTCGGGTCCTCGCGGCCGTGGATCGCGTCTACGCGGTGGAGGACGCAGGGGCATGGCTGGGCCGCGTCGTCGGCGAGCTCCGGTCGGCGACCGCGATCGACAGCTACATGGCCATGCTCTTCGGCACGCAATCGGGAGGGCCGGACTCGCCCGTGCCCGTGCCCGTCGCGGTCGAGCTTGGCGGTGACGTCGCACAGCGGCTGTTCGCGATGACCTCGGAGATGTGCGTGTCCGAGCCCGGCGCGTTCGACGACTTCAAGGCCGCGCTCACCCGGTGCTTCGAGGGCCGCCCCGCTTTTCGCCAGAAGGACGTCGCCGCCGATGCGTTCTTCGCGCGTTCCCCGCTCGGGCGAGCCCTGAACGCGGAAGGGGTCCGCGATCAGGTCATCCTCGCGACCACGGACGGCGGTCTGCCCGGTCTCCTGGCGATCGGCCTCGAGCTACGCCCTCCGATCGAGGATGGACCCGCGCTGCCGGCGCTCACGGCCCTGGCGCCCCACGTCTCGGCCGCGGCGCGCCTCGTCAAGGCCACGATCGGCGGGTCCCCCCGTGCAGTGGAGGCGCGACTCTCCCCGGCGGGGCGGATCCTGGATGCCGCGCCGGTGGCCGCCCCGAGCCGTCCCCGAGCGTCCCTGGCCGCTGCGGTCCACGGCATCGAGCGGGCGAGGGGCCCGCTCTCGCGGCGCGACCCCGAGGCGGCCCTCGCCCTGCGAGTCGCCCTCGTCGCCGGCCGGTGGAGCCTCGTCGAGCACTGGGAGACGGGCATGCATCGCTACTGGGCGGCCGTCGAGAACCGTCCGGGCCCCGCGATCGGGCCCGACCGCCTGACCGACCGTCAGCGCCAGATCCTCCACTTGCTCGGGCGGGACATGAGCGACGGCGAGATCGCCCAGGAGCTCGGGATCAGGGAAGGCACCGTCGCGACGCACGTGCGAGATGCCTGCCGGCGTCTCGGCGTTCGGGGCCGACGGGGCCTCCTCGGCGCGCTCGCCCACCCCGCACGTTTCCTCGCAACACCTAAAGAGACGGGGTAGAACGAGACACAACCGGGTGCTACCCTACGTAACGAGATGCCCAGGTCGCCCGCCAGTCGCAAGATCGCGCCGCCACCGGAGGACCCGGTCGCCAAGGCGCTCGCCGAGGCCCCCGAGGATGACGAGCCTGTGACTCCCGAGGAGCGGGCCGCGCTCGAGGAATCCCGTTCGGGGCGCCAGCGCGCGAAGGCTCTCACCACCGAGCAGTTGCGTCGCAAGCTGGGGCTGTGAGCCGGAGCGTCCGTTGGGAGCAACCGGCGGTCAAGGACACGGAGCGCCACGGTACCGCCGTCTGCCGTCGCATCGTCGAGGCCGTCGAGCGGTTCGCTGCCATCGGGCACGGTAGCGTCGAGCGGCTGAAGGGGCAGGACGGCTACCGGCTGCGGGTTGGCGACTGGCGAGTCCTGTTTCGGATGGACAGCAAGACGATCACCGTCGTTCGCGTGCTCCCACGGGGCGGGGCCTATCGTGACTGACAGCCGGCGTTGCCCTGAGGACCGGCGGTCGCCATGGCGAACGGTGGCGGGTCGCCAGTCGCCTCGAGCCCCGCCGCCAGGCCGTCGGTGCTCCGCCGCCGGCCTGCGGCTTGTCGAGCGGTACGGTGGCAAGTTGCCACCGACGAACCTGGGGGATGGCCGTCGAGAGATCGACCGCTGTCGGCGCCGGACGATCTGGCGACGTGCAGCGCGGAGCAGTGCCAGTGAAGTGAGCGCCCCGACCTCCGGTCGTATCCTCTTCGTCGATCGTCTCGGACGCCCACTGGCCGTTCGCGTTGGTGACGTAGCCCAGGTTCCTCTCGATGCCGCCCTCGTAGGCGATGTGCGCCGCTCCGGCGGCGTCGAGTCCCAGGGACAGGGGACCCGATGCGGGCCATTCGACATCATCGACCGTGTCGAGAGCCCAATCGCCGCCACGGTTCTCGGCGAAGCGGACCAGGAAGTTGGTCCTGCCGTGGTAGGCGATGTTGACGGCTCCGCCGGCATCGACAGCCAGGGACGGATAGAAGCCGGTCCGTCCCTCTGCATCGATGGTATCGAGAGCCCAATCGCCGCCACGGTTCGTGGCGAAGTTGCGCGATTCGCGATTCGCGAATAGACTATTGTCCGTGCTCAAGTCACAAGACGTCTTCGTGCTCCTGAAGCTGGTCGCCCGTGGAAACCGGTCGTGGACGTACCCGGCATTGGCTGCCGAGCTCGGGATGAGCGCTTCGGAGGTTCATGCCGCGATCAAGAGAGCCACCGAGGCTGGACTCTTCCTGTCTGCCAAGCGAACCGTGAATCGCAGCGCGCTTCTGGAGTTCCTGGTGCATGGGATGAAGTATGCGTTCCCAGCAGCGAGAACGAGCCTCACGCGCGGGATGCCGACCTCCCATGCCGCGGCACCGCTGAAAGCGCACTTCCGCGGAAGTCTCGACCTTCCTCCGGTCTGGCCGGACCCCGAGGGAGAGGTTCGAGGCGAGGGTGTGGAGCCGCTCTATCGGTCGGTGCCATACGCCGCGCGGGCGGACGCACGACTCTACGAGTGGCTCGCCTTGGTCGACGCCGTCCGTCTTGGACGAGCCCGAGAGCGCGAGATCGCCGTCAGGGAGCTCAGGAGCAGGCTTGGATGAAGAACATCGACGTCCTGATCGATGTCGTGAAGCGATTGGGCCCCTTGCGAGACCGCGTCGTCCTCGTGGGAGGAGCCGTCCGTGAGCTTCTCATCACGGACCCAGCAGCGCATCGCGAGGAGGATCAAGAGCTTGCTGTCGGTAGGGGCATTCCTCGACGCATTGCCCGGCCACCTCGAAGGCGACGCTGCCAGCCAGGCCAGGCTGAACATGTTGACCGAGCGGCTCAGAGCCTTGGCAGCGATGAGCGAAGGCGATTCCTGAGGGTCATCCGGCCCGCCCATCGTTCAGGGCCGCGGTCGGTGGTCGCGAGTGGGCGGCCTTGACGGGGGCACGCCCATCGCCGCCAACGGTGCCGCGGAGCGGCGCGCCCGGGGTGACGTCCGCGGCGGCAACGCCGCCCGACGAGAGCCCCCCGTTAACGACCAGCACGCCCACGAGTCTTCGCATCCGTTCCCTCCTGGCGCCACGGCTATCACGGGCGAGCGATCGGCGACAGCCGCCTTCTCATCTCATGCGCTGTGCGGCGTCCGGCGGACGAGGCGAGCGAGCGCCGACTTGACGCGCGCACGAGCCGCGCGGAGGTCCTCCGCGATCCTGTAGAGCGTCGGGACCATCACCAGCGTGAGGACCGTGGCGAAGCCCAGGCCGAAGATCACGGCGATCGCCATCGGGCCCCACCAGGCCGCGCCCTGGCTCCCCGTGATCCAGCGGAGCTTGGCGAAGTCGTACGACGTTCCGACGGCCATGGGCACCAGGCCCAGGATCGTGGTCACGGCCGTGAGGAGCACCGGACGCAGCCGCGTGATTCCCGCCTTCACCAGCGCTTCCTCGACGTCCAGCCCGCGGGCCCGGAGCTTCTCGACGTAGTCGAGGAGCACGATCGCGTTGTTCACGACCACGCCCGCGAGCGAGATGACCCCGAGGCCCGTCATGACGATGCCGAAGGACGTGCCCGTGACGACCAGGCCCCAGAGGACCCCGATCAGCGACAGGACGACCGACCCGAGGATGATGAGCGGGATGTCGAAGCGGTTGAACTGGGCGACGAGCACGATCGCGATCAGGAAGATCGCGACGAGGAACGCGCGAGAGAGGAACTCCTGCGACTCGCGCTGCTCGTCGTCCGCGCCGCCAAGACGGAGCGCGTAGCCCGCGGGCACCGCGGTGCGCGCGATGTGCTCCTGGACCCTCTCCCTCACCGCGTTCTCGTTCTGGCCTTCCTCGACGTTCCCCTCGATCGTCACCACGAGCTTCTGGTCAACGTGGCGGATCGAGCCCGAGCCGCCCCCGAGCTCGTAGCGCGCGACGGCGGAGAGCGGGACGGCGAAGCTGTCGGGGCTCGTGTCCTCGCGGCCCGGGATGCGAAGGTTCAGGATCGCCTGGATGTTCCGGCGGTCGCGCGGGTCGAGCTCGACGACGATGTCGTACTCCTCCTCGCCGTCTCTGAGCGTGCTCGCCTTGCCGCTGGCGATCGCCGTGCGGACGGCTGCCGCGACCTCTCGCGTGCTCGCGCCAACGCGCTTCGCCGCGCCCCGGTCGATCCGCAGGCGCAGCTCCGGCCGACCCACGCGGTAGTCGTCGCCGAGCTCCGTCACGCCCTCGACGCCCGCGAGCTGGCGCCGCACCCTCGCGGCGAGCGCGCCGACCTCGTGAAAGCCCTCGCCGGAGACCTCGACCACCACGGGCGCGCCCACGGGCGGCCCCATCCGCTCCTCCTCGACCGCGATCTCGGCGCCGGCGATCTTCTCGACGGCGTCCCGGATCCGGTCGAGCGTCAGAAACGTGCTCTCGACTCGGATCTTCTCTCCCGGACCCGCGGTATTGTGGTCCGGCAGGAAGTCCACGGTGAGGCGGGCCTGGTTGGGAGCTGACTGGGAGCCCTCGATGGGGTTGCCGCCGCCCGAGATGCCCGTCTCGGCCACGAACACGTCCACGTTCGGCTCGCGGGCGAGGATCGCCTCGATTCGCCGCACGAACGCGTCGGTCGCCTCGAGCCCCGTGCCATCCGCGGCGCGCACGGTCACCGTCGCGCGGTTCGGCTCGACGGACGGGAAGAACTCGGTGCCGTGGTTGAAGCGCGCGTAGGCGAGGACGGTCCCGATGAGGGCAACGAGGCCCACGAGCGCCGAGAGCCAGCGATGGCGGATGGACCACTCGAGGACCGCGCGGTAGCCCCGCATGAACCGCCCCTGATACGCCACCTCCGGCGGCCTCGGGCGGACCTTCATGTAACGCGCCGTCGCCACGGGCATGACGAGCACCGCCGACAGGAGGGACGCCGTCAGGCCGATGATCACCGTCCTGGGCAGGTACGACATGAACTCGCCCATGATTCCGGTCCAGAACAGGAGCGGCACGAAGGCGACCACGGTCGTCACCGTCGACGAGGTGACCGCCATCGCGACCTCCTTCGCGCCGCCGATGGACGCCGTCGTGAGGTCCTCTCCTTCCTGCGCGTGCCGGTAGATGTTCTCGACGAGGACGATCCCGTTGTCGACGAGCATCCCGAGCGTGAGGATGAGCGAGAAGAGGACGACCATGTTCAGCGTGATGCCGAGCCCCCACAGGACGATGTACGTGAGGAACATCGCCAGCGGGATCGTGAGCGCCACGAAGAGGCTCGCCCTCAGCCCCATCGCGACCAAGAGCACGCCCACGACGAGGATGAGCGCGGTGAGGATGTTGTTCTCGAGGTCGCTCACGATGTCGACGATGAAGCGCGACTGGTCCCCGAGGACGCGGTAGGTCACGCCGCGCGGCCACGAGCGCGCATGCCGCGCGACGAGCGCCTTCACCGCGTCGGCCACGTCCAGGATGTTCGAGCCCACCCGCTTCGAGATCGCGAGGGAGACCGCAGGCTGACCATTCATCCGGGCGTACGTGTCGCGGTCGGCGAACCCGTCCACGACCCGGGCGACGTCCCGGACGAAGACCGGCCGATCGCCGACGCGCTTGATCGCGACGCCCTCGATCTCGCGCGGGTCGGTGAACTCCCCCGGAACCCTGACGAGGAAGCTCGTCGCGCCCGCCTCGACCTCGCCGCCAGGGACGTTGACGTTCTCGCTGCCGATCGCGTCCACCACGTCGTGTAGCGTCAGGCCGTAGTGGGAGATCCTCACGGCGTCGACCTGGACGCGGATCTCCCGCGTGCGCCCGCCCGAGAGGCGCGCCTCGAGCACGCCGGGGACGCGCTTGGCCTCGTCCTCGAGCCTCTCGCCGAGCTTCTTGAGGACCTCCTCGTCCACCGGGCCCGCGATCGTCAGGATCATGATCGGGAAGTCGCTGAAGCTGATCTCCCTTATGTCCGTCTCCTCGGCGTCCTGGGGGAGCTTGGCGCGCGCGCGGTTCACCCGGTCGCGCGTCCGCTGCAGCGCGTCCTCGATCACCGTCTTGGGCTCGAACTCGAGCGCGATGATCGAGACGCCCTCGGCAGAGGTCGACGACATCTTCTTCAGATCCCTCAGGCCGGTCAGCTCGTTCTCGATCGGGATGGTCACGATGGACTCGATGTCCTCGGGCGAGACGCCGACGTACGGCGTCGAGACCATGACGACCGGGATCTCCACGTCCGGCGCGGCCTCGCGGGGCATGTCCCGGTAGGTCGTCAGGCCGAAGACGAACGTCGTGACCACGAGCATCAGCACCGTGGCCCGGTTCCGCACGAAGAACGCGATCACCGGGGTGGCACTCCTGGGGACGGCGCATCGGGGAACACGACGCGACCGTCGCGGCAGCACGATCCTTGCCGCGCCACGAGCAGCACGTCGCCGTCGGCGAGGTCGCGGTGGCCGACGACGACCATGCGATCCCCGACGGCGAGCCCGCGAGCGACCACGACCTGGCTGCCGACGATCTGTCCGAGCTCGAGCGGCCTCCACCTCGCGACACCGCGCTCGTCGACGAAGGCGCCGATCCCGTCGCGCCGTGTCACGAGGAGGTCTTGGGGCACGACGAGCGTCCCCTGCGCCACCGCCTGCGCCACCCGGACCGAGGCGATCATTCCAGGCAGGAGGCGTCCGTCGGAGTTCGGCACCTCGACCTCGGCCTCGAACGCCCGCGTGCGGAGGTCGCCGGTCGGGCTCACGCGGGAGACGGTCCCCGTGAGCGCCGTGGGCTGCGCGGCGACCTCGACGGCCACGGCCATCCCGGGACGCAGGACGATGATGTCGCGGTCCGGGACGGCGAGCGTGATCTTCACCGGATCGAGCTCGACCAGACGGATGATCGGCGCACCGGGCGGCGCGACCTCGCCGACCTCGGCATCCACGTCGGCGACGACTCCCGAGAAAGGCGCGCGGATGAACGAGCGCGCTACCTCGAGCTCGGCGGCGCGAAGACCCGTCTGGGCAAGAGTCACCCGCGTCTGGTTCGCCTCGACCTGCGCCGCCGGCAGCGCTCTGCCGAGCGCGCGCGAACGGGCGAGGTCCGCCTCGGCCTGGCGGAGCTCGGCGACGGCCTGGTCGCGGCGGACGGAGTGCGCCGCCGAGTCGATTCGCGCCAGCACCTGGCCCGCTCTGACCCTCTGACCGGCCGCCACGGCCACGTGCTCGACGTACCCGCCGAGCGCCGCGGCGAGGAGCGCGTCCCTCTGCCCCTCGACCTCGCCCGGCAGGATGAGCTCGAGCCGCGCGTCGGACGGCGCGAGCACCGCGACCTCCACGCGCGTCGCGGTCACGGGAGCGGCGGCCGGTGCGCCCTGCGCGCCGCGCGAGCTGTCTCCTGGCGCTGCGCCCGCGCGATCGCAGGCAGCGAGAGCGAGCCACGAGGCGAGGAGCAAGAGTGTCTTCATCGTCCCACTCCGCTGAAGAGGAGGTCGGTGAGCCGGCGGGGGAGGTCCGGCTCGAACGCGACACCCCCGACGTGCCACTGGCGCACGCGGATGTCGACCGTGCCGATCAGCATCCACACCGAGTCCTCGATCGGCAGGTCGTGACGCAGCTCGCCCGTCCGTACGCCTTCTACGAGGAGACGGCCGAGGAGACTCGCGTGCAGCCGGATGACGGACTGCAGGTCCACCTCGGGCGTGGCGCCGGTCCGGTGCTCGCATCTCATCAGCAGCCGCATCGAGACGGGGCTTGCCTGAATGTGCCGAACGGTAGGTAAGCACAAGGGACGAGGTTAACAAGTTCACGAAACGCGGGGCTGTGGATCTCGTGCGATCACGCCGCGAGCTGGCGCTCGGTGTCGGCCAGGATCTCGAGGCAGCCGTCGAGGCTGTCGCACGTGACCAGCCGCCGCCTGATCGCGGCGGCGCCGCGCAGGCCCGCGAGGTAGCCGTTGAGATGGCGGCGGGTCACGAAGACGCCGCGCGGCTGGCCCCGCTCGGCGACGTTGGCGAGGAGCTGGCGGCGGCAGAGGGCCAGGCGCTCCTCGAGCGTCGGGGGATCGAGCCGGACGCCCCGGTCCAGGAGCGCGCGCGTTTCCCGGAAGATCCACGGATGGTCGATCGCCCTGCGGCCGATCATCACGCCGGCGCAGCCCGTCTCGGCGAGCGCTCGGGCCGCGTCGGCGGCGGATCGGATGTCGCCGTTCACGATGACCGGGAGCGAGACGACCTCCTGCGCCCGCGCCGCCCAGCTCCAGTCCGCGGGGCCCGAGTGCCCGGCCTCCGCGGTCCGACAGTGGATCGTCAGCGCCGAGACACCGGCGTCCTCGAGCCGCCGGGCGAGGTCCACGATCGGCATCGCCGACTCGGGCCCCCAGCCGATGCGAGTCTTGACGGTGACCGGGAGCGACAGCGAATCGACCAGGCGTCGCGCCATCGCCACCATCGCGACGGGATCGCGCAGCCACCCGGCGCCGGCGCCGCGCCCGCAGATGGCGGGGACCCAGCAGCCGCAGTTGACGTCGATGCACGCGGGTCCCGCCGCCTCCGCGACGAGCGCGGCCTGTACGAGACGGTCCGGATCGGCGCCGTAGACCTGGATCGCCGTCGGCCGGTCGTCCGGCGCGAGCCTGATCTTCCGGCGCGCGATCCGCGAGCCTCGGAGCAGGCCCTCGGCGTTCACGAACTCCGTGACGCACAGCTCCGCGCCGAGCTCGCGGCAGATCCGCCTGAATACCGCGTCCGACACGTCCTCCATCGGCGCGAGGATCGCCGGCCGGCGGGCCATCAGGTCCCGGAGCAGATCGTGGGGCAACGCAGCGAGCACTCAGGCCGGGATGATACACCGGCGTGCGCTCCACGCACGGTAGTACAATCCGCACCGGAGCGGACCGAGTCGACTTGACGGAGCCAGTTGATGACCAAGCGGATGGGCGTGGGGGCGGCAAAGTCACACCTGAGCGGGGTGATACGGGAGGTCGAGGCGCGTGGGGACCGCATCGTAATCGAGCGCCGTGGCCGTCCGGTTGCCGTGCTCGTTCCGTACGAACCCTTGGTCGAGGAGGTGGCGAGGCCCCACTGGGCGGATGCTCTTCGCGGGATCTCCGGGCACGTTCCGGATTTCGATCGCACGATGCGCGAGGTCTTGGCGTCGCGGCGAAGGCAGCGGCCGCGCCCCGTGCGCGCGTTCGAGTGAGAATCGTGTATGTCTTCGACACGGACGTCCGTCCTAGTCCGTCCTAGTCTCGAGCTCGTCTCGTGCAAGGTGTCCGCGTCGAACGGCGCCCGGTCGCCGAGCGCCTCGTAGACGATCACCCCGATGCCGTACCGATCGGCCACGCCCGAGTTACTGGGCGAGGGTGGCCTTCACGCTGAGGGCGACGTTGCCCTCGAGGGCCTGCGAGATCGGGCAGCCGCCCTTTGCCGCCTCGGCGGCCTTCTGGAAGCCCGCCGCGTCCAGCCCGCGCACCCACCCCTTGACCTCGAGCGCGCTCGAGACGACCCGCCAACCCTGTTCGCCGCGATCGAACGTGACGGCAGCGCTCACCTCGAGCTTCTGGCCGGGCGTCCCGGCGCGCACGAGCCCCGCGGACAGCGCCATCGCGAAGCAGCTCGCATGGGCCGCGGCCACGAGCTCCTCGGGGCTGGTCTTGCCGTCGGGGGACTCGGTCCTCGAGGCCCAGCTCACCGGCAGCTCCGTGAATGCCTCACTGCTCCTCGCGTGGACGACCCCTCGACCCGACGCTAGGTCACCGTCCCATCTGACTTCCGCACGCCGCACGACTGCCATGACGCCGCTCCTTTCGACAGAGGGCTCTCTCCTAAGTACGCGGGCCCCTCATGGCAAGGTCGCGCGCGGGGATTCCTGCTGCACGGGCGCTTCACGCCCGCGGCGGATCACCAGTCCGCGATCGCCGCTCCCCACGTGAAGCCGGAGCCGAAGGCGACCATCGCGACCTTCATCCCCCGCCTGAGCCTGCCGTCTTGCTCGGCCTCGGCCAGGAGCAGCGGAATGGTCGCAGCCGTCGTGTTCCCGTAGCGCTCGATGTTGTGCAGGACCTTCTCGTCCGGGATGCCGAGCTGGTGCTGGACGTACTGGTTCACCCGGAGGTTCGCCTGGTGGAAGGCGTACAGGTCGATGTCGTTTCCGGTCAGGCCCAGCTTCAGGCAGGTCTCCATCAGCACCCCGATCATGCGCTCGACGGCGTGCCGGAAGACCTGACGCCCGTCCATGGAGGCCCACATCATCGACGGATCGACCTGCCCGATCCCCCGGGCGTCCTGCGGGATGAACGGTCGCTTCGTCGTGTCCCAGACCTTCTGGCACAGGTGGTCCGCGAAGCGTCCGTCCGAGCCGAGCTTCCAGGCGCGGATCCCGCGATCCTCCTCGGTCGCGCTGACGATCACCGCGCCCGCGCCGTCCCCGAACAGCGAGGACACGGCGCGCCCGCGGGTCGTCAGGTCGAGCGCAGCCGAATGGGTCTCGGCGCCCACGAGGAGGATGTGCCGTGCGCCGCCCGCCTGCACGATCGACGTCGCCGTGGCGAGGCCGTACAGGAACCCCGAGCACTGGTTGCGCACGTCGAGCGCCGGCACGAACTTCGGGTTCGCCCCATCGAGCAGCCCCAGCTTGCGCTGCAGGTACACGCCCGTGCCGGGGAAGGCGTGATCGGGCGAGAGCGTCGCGAAGACGATCATGTCCAGGTCGGTCTTCTCGATGCCCGCCCGGGCGATCGCCATCTCGGCCGCGGGCAGAGCCAGATCGGACGTGCCCACGCCCTCCTCGGCGAACCGCCGCTCCTGGATCCCGGTGCGCTGCACGATCCACTCGTTCGTGGTGTCGATGCCATAGTCTCTCGCCAGGTCGTCGTTCGTGACGACCCTCGGAGGGACGTGAAAGCCGGTACCTGAGATGTAGGCGTTGGGCACGAGCGCTTCTCCTTCGAGCGTCCTATATCATTTCTCGCCGCGATCTCACTCGTCCAGAGTGACGTTCAGCGTGAACTCCCACCCCGGCCGGATCTGCACGCGCGCGTCTCGCCATGACGTCGCCTCCGTGCCGTCGAACTGCACGCGGACCTGGTGGCTTCCGGCCGGAACACGCGCCTTGTGGAGCGGGGCGCGGCCCAGCGGTCGGCCGTCGAAGGTCACGACCGCGCGCGCGTTGGTCCGGACGGTGAGGAAGCCGGTGTCGGACGCGGCGGCTTCGGCGTGCTCCGGGTCGCCCGTGGCCGGCGCGGACCCCTCTTCCACCGCGCCGTGCGCCGCACGACGAGCCGGCTGAGCTGCGGGGCTCGTGGGCGGGGGAGGCGCGGAGTCAGGACCGCCGTCGCTCTGCCGCTCGCGGTACTCCGGGCTGTCGGGAGCGAGCATCGCGTGCACCGACCGCCCCTCGGTGAGGGCGGTGACCTCCTCGCTCCAGGGAAGCCGGCCACCCAGCGTGAGCTCGATCCGGTGCGGTGCGTCGAGCGGGAGCCCGTCGATCCGCGCGGGCGTGCGCTTGCCCGTGTCTCGCCCGTCGACCGCGATCGCGGCGCCGTCCGGATCGCTTCGAACGAGGATCGAGCCGGTCTCTCGAGGCGCCCGTTCGCTCCGGGTCTCGTCCCGATCCCCTCGAAGGAGGAACCAGCCAGCCGCGACCGCGACCAGTACCACGATGACCAGGATGACCAGTCCGGTTCGCGAGCGCTCGAAGGTGACGTCGTCGACTGGGCCGATCCGCAGATCCGCGTCTTGCGCCGCGGGCGCTTCCGGTGCGCTCCAGGCGGCCGGAGCAGCCGACCCGTTGCCGGCGCTCACCGGCGGCGCCTCGGGCACGCCGGACGCGTCCCACGCCTGAGCCGCCGCACCCGCGCTCACCGGCGGCGCCTCGGGCACGCCGGACGCGTCCCACGCCTGAGCCGCCGCACCCGCGCTCACCGGCGGCGGCGCCGGCGCTCTAGACCCACCCCAGGCGCGAGCCGCCGGACCCGCGGCCACCGGCGGCGCCTCGGGCATCGAGCGAACGGCAGCGGGAGCCGCGGGCACGGGTTGCGGCGGCGGTCTCGTGCTCGAGGCGAGCGCTGCGGGAGGAACAGGCGGCGGGCTCGCTGCGGGTGGAGCGGGGGGCGAGGCCGCGGGCGGGGCCTCGTACAGCGACGGATCGACGAGGATCGTGGGTGACGGCTCGAGCCGTATCACCGGCTGCGTCGTCATCTCGGCGATGGGCATCACCTCCGAGACCTCGATCTCTTCCTCGGCTTCGGGTGCACTCCCGGGAGGGATCTCGGCAAGGAGCGCGTCACGCTCCCTCCGCTCCTCGGCGAACGTGGCCTGCATGTGCGTCGAGACCTCGGCCGCCGCGCCGCTCTCCTTCAGGTGGGCCATGAGCTCGCGGTGCAGCGTCGCCGCGGTCGGCGTGCGGCGAACCAGGGATCGCATCAGCGCCCGGGTCGTGATCGCCGCGAGCTCCTCGGGAACGGAAGGGTTCTTGTCTCGTGGGCTCGGGATCTCGTCGATCGTGATCTTGGTGACGAGGTCCGCGGCGGTCGATGCGTCGAACAGCCGCTCTCCGGTGAGCAGCTCCCAGAGCACCACGCCCAGGGCGAAGATGTCCGCGCGCCGATCGACGCGCGCCCCGATCGCCTGCTCGGGCGCCATGGTCCTGCCGACGGCCTGCGCGCCTCCCACGCGCCGCGCGTCCACGGTGCGGCCGGTCCAGCCGACGTCGGTGATCTTCACCTGGCCCTCGTAGGTCACGAGGACGTTGTCGGGCCCGAGGCTGCCGTGCACCAGACCCAGCGATCGGTTCTTGTCGTCGCGAAGCTCGTGGGCGTGGTGCAAGGACAGGGCGGCGTCCGCGACGATCCTGGCGGCGACTGCAGCGCTCACCGGCGCCGCGCGCCACCGCTCGAGGATCGCGCCGACGGTCTGGCCATGTGCATACTCGGTGACGATGAAGTGAGGCGGCGCGTCGCTGACGGCGAGGACCTTGGCGAACCCCGCGTGGTCGATCTGCTTGCTCTTGCGGGCCGCCGCGAGCGCGGCCTCGACCGCCTCGGGGCTCTTGGCCGAACGCTCGACGAAGCGCTTGACGACCACCAGACGGCTCCTCGAGTCCCTCGCGAGGTGCACCTCGGTCAGCCGGCCCTCGCCGATTGCCCGATGGAGCTCGTACCCGCCCAGGGTCGTCATCCGGGCCGCATCGTATCACCGGAAGGTGGTTCGCTACCTGGGCTGCCGCGCGGTACTAGCCCGACTTTCGCCGGCACGGCGCTCGACACGCCATGAGAGGCCGCGATTTCGCGGCGATCCGAAGGCCGCCGCATACATGAGCGAATTCGGAAAACAGGCGACAGGCGACGGGCAACCGGCATCTTCAGTCAGCACACGACACTCGGAGCTTCGTCTTTGCGGCTCGAGCATTCGCTCGTGCGGTACGTGCCGACGCACCGAGGATCGCAGATAGCTCGCCGGCTTCTCTAATCATCCCACGCG
>JACPQR010000059.1 GCA_016190375.1 Deltaproteobacteria bacterium | reverse complement strand
CCTCGATGCGGTGGTGGCGGCCATGGTCGCGGCTGGTGCAGGGGCCGTGCCCGCCACTCCGGCCGGAAACCTGCGTGATCTGCGGCCCGGCCGTATTCTTCCCATCGTGCTCCGAGCGCGGTCGCCGCGCCCGAGCCGGCGCCGTAGCACTGGTCAACGAGACCGTCGCGGGTCATGCTCCGCGCCGTGGCCGCGCCTTCGGATGTTCGACAGCACCAGATCGGGTCGGACAGCGTTTATGGACCGGTTCGCTCGCGTCGCTACGGCCTGACGCTCGGCGTCAATGTCCTTCCGCCTGACCGCAAAGCCTGCCGGTACTCATGCGCTTACTGCCAGCTCGGCCACTCGCGGGGCTTGCCGCCCGACGAAGCCTACCCCGCACCCGTGGCCATCCGCGAGGCGCTCGAGCGGGCGGCGCGCGCGGACTTCGAGGCGATCGTGAGCGGACGCACAGCGTGCTCGCGCAGTCCGCGTCTGCTTCGCGGGCCTCGCCGTCGCTCGTGGGCGTCCTGCCAATGACGACGGAATGCCCGGCCTCATCGACAGGTCGCACCGCAGCCGGCCAGCTCGTCGGACCAGGAGGACGCCAGGCAGCCGCTCCACGCGGCCGATCCGACGAGGTCGGCACACTGCGACACGCAGGCTTCCAGCACACAGCCGATCGACGGCTCGACCTGTCGCTCCTGCTCGACGCGATTCGTCCGTCCGTGAGGCGGCCGCGGGCGCCTCCTTCTGCTCCTGCGCCCCGGGGAAGAGGGATGTGCGCACGCACCGGGCTCTCGGTGCTCGGCCTCGCGCGACAGCCCGGGTCCTGGTGGTCCGAGATCCAGAAGCCCCGACCCCGTGGCCCAGGAGCATGGTCGAGGTGGCTGGGATCGAACCAGCGTCCTCCGGTCCCCGAGACAGGCGCATGGCCGCCCGAGGCGTGCGGGTCCGCGCACCTCAGAGAATCCCGGCAAGCTGGCGGAGCTCGAGGAAGAACCCAGGCGGGCATGAGCCACGCCTCGTCGTGAGCGCTGCTTGGTCCTGCACGATGACGACCTGTCCGGGGGTGAAGTAGGTGGGCTCGTCGATCTGAAGGGCCTTCCCTTCTCTCGATTTCTCGCTCACCAAACGCCCATTCGAACGCTGAGTACGACTCCCGTAGAACACCATGGAAACGCCGTCCGGATGGACAACGAGCACAACGGCAGGTCGTTGCTTGCCCTCATGGTCGAGCCAGACGACATCGCCCGGATTGTGACTTGCGTCCGTCATTCCGGCCTTTGCCCCGCCTCCGTGGTTCGCTGAAGTCCCTAGACGTGCTCACTCATCGTCGCCGTGCGGGACCGGATACACCGCAAGACCCGAGGTGCGTGCTTGGCCGAACAGCTTCTCGAGGCGCCTATTCGTGGCCTCTGTGTCGGCCGCCATCTTCTTGACGTCTAGCCGTTCGGACAGGGGCAAGACGTCCTCGGGGACCGACGGGTCTCCGCACGCGATGATTCGAAGGGTGGCAAGCTCACCGTCCCGCCATGTTCGCGCCAGCGCCCGAGCGAGCCAGGACGGCAGCGGCTGTCGGTCAAGGCCAGCGCCCAGTAGGGCGAGCATTGCCCCAACTCCGCGCACCGATTCCAAGACGGCCTTCGCAAGTGGAAGCGGCAGTTGCGGCAGCTGTCCAAGCAACTCGCCGAGACCACTCCCTCCGCCCCCCGCTGATGCCGCCGACTGCGGAACCTCCTCGGTCGAAATCTCCCCCCCGTGGTGCAGCCGCAGTGCCTCCCGCACGAGTGCCCCTGCCTCAGCTTCGAACTGCTCGGCAACTTCGTCTTGGCCTTCCTCACCGATCACGAGCTCTAACTTGATGGGAGGAAGGTGGCCCTTGACCTCGGCAAGCTCCGAGAGGATCCCATCGAAGGACCGGACGATCACCCCGCTGTCGACCAGACTCTCAATCCGCTCCGCAAGGTCATCTTCACCGGTCGCGTCGAGCAGCCGCGCTGCCATGGCGCCAGCCGCCCGGTGGGTTGCGGTGATGAGTACCATCAGATCAGCAGGCACTGGGGGGGCTCCGGCCCTCGGTGGGCGGAGAAGACCTGCCAACTGGTAGGTTCGCATCGGGGACCTGACGACCACATCGGCCAGCATGAAAGCACTCCAAGGCTAGCACACCTGCGAGGAGGGGGGCTCACCGGGTCTCCCAGCTGCGAGTGCTCCCATGGCACGGCGCACGGAACGGCGCTTCCGGTCGGAGCTGGCCGATGCCGAACCACCGCCTGGCGACGGCGCCGATCCTCGATGCGGTGGTGGCGGCCATGGTCGCGGCTGGTGCAGGGGCCGTGCCCGCCACTCCGGCCGGAAACCTGCGTGATCTGCGGCCCGGCCGTATTCTTCCCATCGTGCTCCGAGCGCGGTCGCGGCGCCCGAGCCGGCGCCGTAGCGCTGGTCAACGAGACCGTCGCGGGTCATGCTCCGCGCCGTGGCCGCGCCTTCGGATGTTCGACAGCACCAGATCGGGTCGGACAGCGTTTATGGACCAGTTCGCTCGCGTCGCTACGGCCTGACGCTCGGCGTCAACGTCCTCCCACCCGACCGCAAAGCCTGCCGGTACTCATGCGCTTACTGCCAGCTCGGCCACTCGCGGGGCTTGCCGCCCGACGACGCCTACCCTGCACCCGGGGCCATCCGCGAGGCGCTCGAGCGGGCGGCGCGCGCGGACTTCGAGGCGATCGTGATCTGCGGGAACGGCGAGCCCACCCTGCACCCCGCGTTCGCTGCTGTGGTCGAGGAGATCCTGCGGCTGCGCGATGAGCGGTTCGGCGGGCGGCCGGTGGTCTGCCTGACCTCGGGCAGCGAGCTCCACCGTCATGACGTGGTCGAGGCCCTGCGCAGGCTCGACGAGGCCTCCGTCAAGCTGGACGCCGGCCGCTGCTCGACGCTGCGCCGCGTAGCCGTCGCGCCGACTCCGGTCTGCGTGGACTGGCTGACGTGGAAGATCCGGTCGCTCGGCGGGGCAGTCGTCCAGACCTGCTTCATCGACGGACCGGTCACGAACTCGACGGACGAGGAGGTCGAGGCATGGATCGGCGCCATCCTCGAGGCCTCGCCCCGCCGGGTCGACGTCTACACGATCGATCGCCCGCCCCCGAGCGCCCACGTCCGCGCGGTGACGTCCGAGCGTCTCGAGCAGATCGCCACCCGGCTGCGACGCGGGGCGAACGTGCCGGTGCGCGTCGTGACCTGAGAGCTCCCTACTGCCCGAGCGCCGCTTCGAGTGCCTCGGGATCGAAGCCCGGGGTCGTGCCGTCCGTGCCGGCGCCGGCGTAGGGGCTGGCGTCGGAGATCGCGTAGCCCCCGAAGTCCTCGGCGCCGCCCGACCAGTCGACGAAGCCGACGTCGTCGATCGTGGCGGGGTAGAGGTTCGGCGATACGAAGTCGCCGTCCGCACCGCCGATCAGCACGTTCGCCTCGAATCGGGCGCCGGGCAGGAGGCAATCGAGGGCCGCCTGGTTGGCGCCGCAGTCGGACCAGAGGCCCTCGCGCTCTTCGACCACGTTGTTCGTGTAGACGAAGTCGGTCGTCGCCTCCCCATAGGTGCGCGCCAGCGGCCAGCTCCCGTCCGCATAGACGAACGTGTTGTGATCGACGACGAGCCCCGCGACCTCGGTGAACTGGATGACCCGCACGACGTCGCGGGCGTAGTCGCCGCGGATGTCCTCGAAGAGGTTCTCGGCGATCGTGATATCCGAGGCCTGCTGGCTCGGACCCGAGCCGTCGCGACCCAGGATGTTCACTCCGCCTCCGACGTGGCGGACGTGGTTCCGGAGGATCCAGACGCGCTCGGCCGTCGCCTGGGGCGCGGCGCCTTGCTCGCCGCGCGGCGTCAGCACGATCGCGAAGCCGTGCTGGTCGGCGCCGGCCCAGTTGTTCTCGAGGAGGTTGCCCTCGAACACCACGTCGCGGCCGTTCTTGATCTCGAACAGGTTCTTGACGACCGGCGTGTACCCCGTGTTCGCTGGATCGCCGGCGCGCCAGGCCAGCGGCTTCGAGAAGTGGTTGCCGCGGACCTCGATGTCCGACGGGACGAGGTCGGGGATGCTCGGAACGGCGCCGCCGAACATCACGTTCTCGGCCGCTGCCTCGAGCCGGTTGTCGAGGATCTGGAACGGACCAGGGCCGTTGAAGCCTCCGATCGCCTGCGAGTCCTGGTCGGCGGAGTGGAAGTCGTCGATCCACGACTGCGCGATGCACGTGTCAGCGCTGTCGAGCGCGATCCCGCGCTTGAAGTCCGCGTCGGGCCAGCCGTGGATCCACGAGCGCTCGATCACGATGTGGTGCGGGACGTCCTCGATCGAGGACTGCCTCTGGCCGGACGACCCGAGCGCGACGACCGAGTAGACCTGGCTCGCGTCGGACTGGGGCGCGATCTCGAGGCCGACGAGCCGGTAGTGATGCGCGCCCGGTTCGGTCGAGATCGCGGGCAGCCCGTCCCCCGGCGTGACCACCCTGGCCAGCATGGCGGCATCGGCGGGACTGACCCGCACGCCGGGCTCGAGCTCCTCGTCGGGAGTCGAGGTCCGGATCGTGACGCAGTCCGAGCCCTCTCGCACGGGTAGCTCGAAGTGCCCCGTGAATGTCGCGCCGGCCTCGAGGAGCAGCGTGTCGCCGGGCCCGGCCGCGTCGATGGCGGCCTGCAGGTCCTGTCCCGCCGCGACGCCGGTCTCGACGCCGCTCGCCGAGCCGCAGCCGGTGACGCACACGGGACGCTCGGGGCCGGGCCCGCCGCCGTCGGCGCCCGCGTCCGCGTCGCCGTCCGCGTCGGCGTCCGCGTCGGTGTCGGCATCGGCGTCCGCGTCCGCATCCGCATCGCCATCCGACCCTCCGTCGACGCCGGCACTGTCGTCGTCGTCTCCGCAACCGATCGCGACCAGGAGAAGCCAGGGGATCGCTCGCCGCATGCGCGGAGGATCGCAGGAAGACGACGCGCCTGGCAATCCGGGGGGCGACGGTCGCCGTCACGAACGTCACCGCCCTGTCCCGACGTCGGGACGCACACGCTCAGACGTCTGAGCCTGCGTGTCCCGACGTCGGGACGCAGGTGTCCCGACGTCAGGACGTGCGTGTCCCGACGTCGGGACGTGGACGCTCAGACGTCTGAGCTTGCGCGTCCTGACGTCGGGACGTGGATGACGGTGCTACTCCACCGGGCCGTCGGGCACGGCGCCCACCGCGACGATGGTGCCCTTCGGCGGCGCGGGGAGCAGGAGGTCGCCGCCGCCCGCGGCGAAGTTGCCTTTTGCGTCGCCCCAGACGCCGTGCAGGCAGAGATCGGTCGGCGAGGCCTGCTCCGTGAAGCCGCCCTCGTCTCCGACCGCGAGGTAGCCGCGGAAGCCGGAGACCACGACGAGCTGATCCGGCGCGGTCCACACACCCATCAGGCCCTCGACGAAGGCCGGGTCGGTCACCGCCGCCCACGCGCCGTCCGCGAGGTGGAGGGCGACCGGCATGCCGAGCCCTCCCACCGCCCAGACGTCGCCGGGACCGCGACCGACGACGGTCACCAGCCGGTCGGTCGAGGGGGACTCCATCAGGCTCAGCTCTTCGCCGTCCCAGTGCAGGATCGCGCCGCCGGCGCCGACGATGTACACGTCGTCGGCCGAGGCGCCCCAGACCTTGAAGTACAGGCCGCGCTCGTCGCCGGTCGGCGGGGCCATCGGCTCCCAGCCGGACCCGTCCCAGCGCAGGATCACGGGCGGCGCGTCGACGATGGCGCTGCCGCCCACGGCCCAGAGGTCGGACTCGTTCGCGCCCCACACGCCCCACAGCGTGTAGTCGGCGCCGGTCGCGACGGTGGACCACTCATCACCGTCGAACCTGAGGATCGTGCCCCGTTCGCCGACCGCCCAGACGGCATCGTGCGCGAGGCCGAACACCCACCAGAGCGTCGGCGCGTCGCCCGCGTCCTGCTCGTGCCAGGCCTGGCCGTCGCTCCAGAGGATGATCGCCTGGCCGCCGTCGGCGCCGAGGCTCCCGCCCACGGCGAACAGATCGGAGATCGACGGGCCCCACAGCGACAGGATCGCGCCGTCGAGGTCCTCGAGCGCGACGCGCCACTCGAGGACGTGCTCGCCGGTGCCGGCATCGTCGTCGTCGTCGTCGCCGCAGGCGGGCAGCGCCATCGCCAGCGCGCAGAGCAGCGACCGGAACGACGAATTGCGCGGTTGTCCCCAGAAGCGCAGCGATTCCGCGGGGTTCGAACCCGGGTGCGTGTCCCCGATCATCTGATCACCATGGCGACGCCGTTGAGGTCGCCGCCGAGGAGGAGCGTCTCGTAGGTCACGGCGCGGCCGTTCGGCGCGACGCCGTGCGACTCGTCTCGATCGCGGATGTCGAGCCGCGCACGCAGGCCCTCGTCCGGCAGGGCCAGCGAGAGGTGGTCCTGGCCGACGTCCGCGACGACCCTTCGCGTCTTTGCGACGCGGCCGTCGAGCCTCGCCACGGCGAAGTCGAATCCTCCCCGCTTTCGCGACCGTTTGAGGATGACCAGGTCGCCGTCCTTGCGCGCCAGGAAGGCCAGGACGTAGTCGCCATACTCGACGAGGGGCCGCTTCGGTCGATCGGCGGGCGTCTGTTCGACGAGGAGCCAGCCGGAGCCATCGGCAAGGGTCCCCTCGCGCCTCGCTCGAGGCACGCCTCGGATCTCCGCGCGGCCCGCGCTCCAGAGCGAGCTGCCCTCCGGATCTCGAGAGTCGCCGAGCCGGCGGATCGCCCGGGCACGAATCGTCATCGACTCCGGCGCCGACCGCGTTCGCACTCGCAGATCGATCTCGCGGTCCTTGCGCGCGAGGGAGACGTACGCGGAGCGGTCGGGCCAACGAGACCAGGCGGCGACCGAGGCGCCGAGGTCGGGAGCGTCCTGGCCGCGGATGGCGAACCGGTCGTAGAAGACCGACCGCCAGACGCCGTCCTGCCCGAGCCAGCCCTTCGCCTCGGCGGATCCCGGCGTCTCGCGCACGAGCCCGAGCGGCACGACCATGCCATGGTCGCCCACGAAGACGAGCTGATCTCGCCACAGGCCCCGCGGCGACGAGCACGCCAGGAGGAGCAGGCAGAGTAGGCTGGGCCTCCTCATTCGCAGAGCTGAGTGAGGGACGGATCGGGACAGGTGTTCGGGTCGCCGCAGCAGGCCGCGGTGTCGGGGCAGCCGCCACGCTCGAGCCGGATCGTCACCTGCCCCTCGAAGCGCCGGCCCGTGGCGTCGCGGATCTTGGCCTTCATCAGACCCTCTTCGCAGATGTAGCAGCAGAGCTCGGTCTGGAACGGCACGCGCAGATCCCAGAGCACGTTTCCGGTCCCGTCGTCCTCCATGTCCACTCGCGCGCCCTCGATGTCCGCCGCCATCAAGATCCCGCCGACGGTCACGCTGACGGTGGGGTCGGGAGCGCGCGGGTCGATCTGCGCGCTCCTCAGGCTCGGGACGACCATGTTCAGGCCGTTCGGGCCGAGGATGACCGCCATGGTCGCGCCCTCGGCGAGAGGCTCGAAGGTCTCGTCGACGCGAACGCCGAGGTCGAGCACGCCCGGCGGCCGCGTGTCCTCGTCGTCGCCGCAGCCCGGGGCGAGAAGAGCGAAGAACAGGAGCAGTCTCATGTGTTGTCCTCGCACGGGAACGGGACGAAGCCCTCGCGGACGACCATCGGGCAGTTGTACAGCACCTTGCCGTCGTTGCCCGGAACGGGGTTGCCGGTCTCGTCCTCGCGCATCTCGACCGGCATCCCGAGCCCCTCCCGCGCGATCATGTCGAACATGTCGTCGGCCGAGAGGATGTCGGTCCGCGCCTCGTCCGCATAGGTGTCGATGAGGCCGACGCCGGCGCCGGCAGGCAGATCGACCGCGAGCGGCGCCCACAGCGGCGAGTAGGGACGCTCCGTCAGCCGCGCGAGCTCGCAGGGCGCCGATCCGGTGACGTTGTTCGTGTCGCCCGAGTCGAGGTCGCCCGTGATGTCTTGACCGAGGCCGCGCTCCGAGACGGGTCGGCGATCGCCGGCCGCGAGTCCAGGCAGCTCGCAGATCGCCGGCCGCGGCTCGCCCTCGCAGGCGCGCCAGAGGATGTAGATGTTGGCGACCCGCACCAGCGCCCGCTCCTCCGAGTCGTTCGCTGCGGGCAGGACGCCGTCGGTCTCCGAGAAATCGAAGAGCTCGACCCTGCGCCCCTCGAACCACGCGCGACGGCGCCCGGGCGCGAGGATCGGCCCCGAGCCGTCGGGCATCTCGCCGCCGGCGTTCTCGAGCAGGGTCCCCGCGAGCGCGAGCGCGCAGTGCAGCACCACCTCGCGCGGACCGATGCGCTCGCCGAACAGCTCCCCGAAGTCGAGGACGAACGGCTCGACCCGGACGACTCCCGCGCGGGTCAGAGAGTCGAGAGTCTCGATGGTCTTCACCGAATCGGGCAGATAGTCCGGCGGCACCGTGACCACCCACGCTCGCCAGAACGGCGAGTAGTCGGGGTCGCCCGGAACGCGCGTGAAGATGGGGCGCCCCGCGAGGGAGCTCCAGTCGAGCCGCCGGTGGCCGTCCAGCGGACAGGAGGCGTCACCCTCGCGGCAAAACCAGAACGAGTCGGCCGTCCTGCGCGAGCCGAACCCGAGGAACCAGTAGGCGGCGGGAACGCCTTCGCCGAACGCTCGCAGGAAGGGGATCACGCGACCATCCGAGCGATCCAGCCCCGGCCAGCTCACGCGGTCCTCGGGGTCGAGAGCGCTCTCGATCGGACCCATGTCCTGGTCGCCGGCCTCCTGTGCGCCGCAGGCGGCCAGGAGCAGGCAGAGCGCGGTGCATCGATCGATCATGGTCCCCCGCGCCACACGAGGGGCGGGTCGAGGAACCTCTGGAGCCAGCCCGGGCTCCTCTGGAGGCCCACGAGCCAGCGCACGAGGTCCCAGGACTCGGACGGGCTGATCGAGTCCGCGTACGACGGCATCGGCGTGCCGTCCATCCCGGACAGCATCACGAGCATCATTCCGTACTGCGAGCGGCGGCGGATGTCGTCGCGGCGCGTCAGGTCGGACGGCACGATCGGGTCTGCAAGGTCGTCGACGAGCGTGGGGACAGAGGGCCCGTCGCCGCGCGCACCATCGCCGTGACACTCGGCGCACTGCATCCTGCGGTAGACGGCGTGACCGCGCGACGCCGCCCGCGCGTCGATGGGAGAGGGACGCGGGATGGCGATCGGCGCCGGCGCCCGCTCGCGCGCGAAGCGCGGCGAGAAGCCCTTGACGACCTCCACCAGCGCGCGGCGCCGGGGGGCGGGCAGCCTCGTCCGCCATCCGACCATCGCTGTCCCCCGCAGACCCTCGTCGATCACGCGCAGGATGTCCTCGTCCTTGGGCAGGCTCCCCGAGGGAGTGGAGCGGAACTTGAACGCGCCCCTCGTGAAGTCGCGCGGCAGCGGCGCGAGGAGCCGACCGGCCGGCCCGCGGCCGTCGCCGCGCGCGCCGTGGCAGGGAGCACAGTAGCTCAGGTAGTCCCGGCGCGGCTCGGCGAGCGCCGTCGCCGCGGCCAGCATCAGGGCGACGCTAAAGGAACAGGTGCGCGAAGACGACGACATCGTCCCTCGATCCTCCGATCAGGTAGTCGGGATCGTCCCCGAACGAGTGACGCACGGTGGCCCAGAGCTCGAGGCCCGGGATGGGCACGAATTCGACGATTCCGCCGAGCCGATCGACGCGGCCGCGACGGAACTCGATGTCCGAGTCCGCGAACTCGTAGGTCGCCGCGAGATCGAGGCCCCGGACGATCGTCAGGGAGAGCTCCTGGTACGAAACGTACCCGGCCAGCGATCGGTGGTCGCCGCCGCGGAGCCGATCGTGGACGCCGACGATCTCGCCGCGGTAGCCGAGACGGCCGAGGGCCGCACCCAGCGCGAGCCCGACTCGCTGCTCGTTGACGCCCTGCCCGATCGTGGCGCTCTCCGAGCCGGCGAAGAGCGCGGGGACGAAGATCGGGTTCTGCGTGGACGCGTTCCTGTTCGCCATGCCCGACGCCGCGATGAGGAGCCTGAGCGGCCCGATCCGCGGCTGCCAGGTCAATCTCGCGCTGACCGCCATCTCGTAGGGGCGTCGCTCTGCTCCGGTGCCGTTCGCGTCGAGGAAGGAGTCGCCGTATGTGCCGTTCGAGATGGCGAGCTGCGCGGTCGTCCGCCCGTTGGCCAGCGCGATCTCGAGGGCGTTGTCGCGGTCCGTGGGCCCGAGCCCGATCCCCTCGCGGATCCACGCTCCGTGGTTCGGCTCGCGCAGGCCGAAGGGGATGACGAAGCGGCCGGCTCGGATGAGGAGGTCGCGGTGGTCGGGTCGACCGTAGGGGCGCATCGCCGCCCAGGCCTCGAAGCCGCCGTAGGCGCCCGTGTCGAGGTAGAAGCCGAGGTGCCGCGAGACGTCGACGTTCAGGTAGAGGTCCGCCTGCATCAGCGTCCAGCTCGAGGTGTCCGCGAGCTCCGCGCGCGGCGAGTTCTGGTAGAGGTAGCCCGCGCGCAGGTCCGTCCCGATCGCGACCCGCTCCCCGATCTCCACGGCCCCTGTCACGTCGGGCTCGGCCGGTCCTGTCCCCATCGCCAGCCATCGCGGCACGAAGACGTTTCGCGCGAAGGCCGTGCGCATGCCTCCACCCGTGGGGCTCTCGTGGCAGCTCGAGCAGGGAAGCCCGGTCCGGATCGCGAAGCGCGGAATGGCGTGCGCGTCCGGTGCCGAGACGACGACCGCAGCCACGAGAGGCACGAGAAGTGCTAGCCTTCGGGTCGATGCGCTGGCGCTGGCTCCTCTTGACCCTGGCGCTCCTCGGAGGCTGCGGCCACGTCCGGCCATGGGAGCGAGAGGGGCTGGCTCGCATCGACGCCTGCCTGGACGGCGATCGAGCCCGGAAGGCCTACGAGGCTCACCTCTGGATGGTGCGCGACGGAGCGATGGGCGGCACCGGGACGGCGGGCGGCGGCTGCGGCTGCAATTGATCAAGGGACTACCCTCAGGATCGGCGAGTTCGAGCAGAGATGGTCGGCGGCGACGAAGTACCAGGCGCCGTGGGGATCGGCCACCTCCTCCGGCATCCTCGTCACGGTGTACGTGCCGTTGGGGTAGTTGTCCTCGATGACCGGCAACCCCTGAGGCGTGTTGAACTGGACGCCGTCCCCCGTCTCCTCCTGCCCCAGCAGCACCTGGCGCGAGAGGTCGCCGTTCGGGTCGAGGACCTCCACGCTCGCTTCGAACCGACCCGCCGCGATCATCTGGACGGTGGGGTTCGTGAGCACCGGGTTGTCGCTCGGGTCGTCGTCCGGGATGGCCGCCAGGATCCGGGGGTCCACCGGCTGCTCTCCGGATGACCCCCAGCTCGGCCCGTTCCGCACGATGCTCCAGTCGATCGCCGGCTGCTCGATCCGCGTGAAGAAGTCCTCGCGGACCTCGAGCTGGAGCGGGAGGTAGAAGTATCCCTCGACGTAGAGGTGCACGCCCCACGTCCCGGCCGAGGGAAGCGAAACGCGGAACCGGCCGTCCTCGCCGATCACGCCGAAGCGCTTGAACTCGCCCTGCTGCACCGGGCCTTCCTCGAGGAAGATGGCGCCGGGGCCCGCGGTGAGCTGGCCGAAGACGCCGGTCTGCGGCGCTCCGCCGCAATCGACGCATCCGGCCAGAAGGGCCGTCGCGAGCGCGGGGAGGACCTTCACCATGCCACCTCCGCGCTCGCCTGGGTCACGAGGGCGCTCACCCAGCCCAGGGTCTCGAGCTCGCTCTTGCCGGTCGGCGACAGCGCGGGCCTGGTGAACTCGTCGAAGCGCCACGCGATCCCGTCGGCGCTCGCCCTGAGCGCCAGGACGCCGAGCTTCCACTCGAGCCCCAGCCCCGCCATCGCCGCGAGGTGGGGGCTCAGGCGCCGGTCGCGGGTCCGGCGCGTGTACGCCTCGTCGTAGCGCTCGCGATAGAAGGACGCGCCGCTCTGGAAGATCCCGCGCTCGCGGAGCCTGAGCGTCAGGCCCTTCGCGAGATCCACGGCGATCTCGGCGTCCTCCGTGTGGCCGACGATGTCCCAGTCGTCGGCGTAGAACCGGTACGAGAGCCCCGCGACCCACCGTCGCCAGAACGTGGCGCGGAGACGGGCCGTGGCGGCGCCTCTCAGCCTTCTGTCAGGCACGTCCTCCGGCAACCAGCTCGCGCCCAGGAGGTCGGGGCCCATCGTCACGGGGACGCGGCGGTACGGGTTCTCCTGGTAGCCCTGGTTCCACATGCCGGAGAAGACGAGCTCCGCGATCGCCGACGGGCCGAGGACGCGCGAGATCGACAGGTCGGCGTCGTGGACCCACATCATCTGCCAGGTCTCGAACGGCTCGTTCAGGACGCCGATGCGGTTGTACGAGGCGCCGTAGCGAAGCCCGACGACCACGTTGTCGTCGAGGAGCTCCCTCCGGAGCCCGATCTGGCCGATGTGCGACTCGGCGTCGTTCTCGCGGGAGAAGATGTAGCTCAGGTCGGCGTCGAGATCGGGCAGGACGTTCTCCCTCGAGACCGAGGCGCTGACCTCGTTGCGCAGGTCCGTCATGCGCGTGGTCGCCGCGGTGACGACGTCGACGGACGCCGAGGTGATGACGTCCGCCTTCCAGCCGACCTGCACCGCGAGCGACGCGGGCAACGTGGCGCCCACGCTGACGTGCGGAGTGACGACCGTGGTATCGAGGTCGTCGGCGTACAGCGAGGTACCCGCCTGTCCGTGAGGCGCGGACACGAGAGTGCCATCCGCGGACACCGTCGCGGACCAGAAGAGACCGAGAGCGGCCGCGAAGAACCCACGGTCAGCGGGCATGGACCGTCCCCATGAACCTCGACAGCGTCATCAGCTCGGGGTCGTCTCCCCGGTCGAACACCACGACGCCTGCGTGCGGGATCCCTCCCTCGTCGAGGGGAAGCATGCGGCGCAAGACGAGCGTGCCGTTGGGATCCTCGGGGCCTGCGCGGCTGGCGAGCGCCATCCGGTTGTGCTCGAGCTCCGCGGGCGACAGGGCGAGCTCGTCGAGCGGCGGACGGGAGAAGTCGATCTGACCCTGCGGGTCCCTCAGGCGCAGGAAGTCCACCGCGTAGATCGTCAGGGGCATTCCCTCGCGTCCATGGCAGCCGAGGTACGCGCAGCGGCGCGCCAGGACGGGCTGCACCTCGGCCGCGAACAGCTCCGCGTTGCCGTCGACCTCGCCGGGAGCCCGGCCGTTGCCGGCGCAGCCCATCGCGATGGCGACGCCGAGAACGGCGCCGGTCAGGGCACGGTCCCGACACATCGTGGCGCACGGCAGCAGCAAGTGGCGTACCATCAGGGCCCGCCCTCGAGACATGGCCCCATGATTGCACACGTCGAGGCCCCGTGATCCAGTGGCGCATCGTCGGCACGGCGCTGGCCCTGGCTCTGGGAGCCTGCGAGCCATCGGCGTCTCTGGCTCCGGGCGTCGAAGGCTGCATTCTGCCGCAGTGCCACGGCAACGTGGAGCAGATCCACTACGGCGGCGCGCCACTCGCGTGCATCGACTGTCATGGAGGCGATCCGGACGCTAACACCAAAGAGGCGGGACACCCCACGGTGACGGTGTCGTTCAACCCCTCGTCCCCGGGCGGCCAGGCCGAGGGCGGGCAGATTTTGCGCGATCCCCCGCTCGCCGACCTGGACGAGGTCGATCCGGTGATCCTCCAGTTCCTGAACCCGTCCGACTACCGGATCGCCAGGCGGACCTGCGGCTCGGCGACCCGCGGCGGCGGGAACTGCCACACGAGGATCACCGAGAACTCCACGCTCAGCACCCACGCCACCCTGGCCGGCCAGCTCGCTGGCGGGCTCTACTTCGGCGGCCTCACCGACAAGGAAGGCCGCTTCGCCGTGCGGGACTTCCAGGACCGCTACCCGGTCGACCTGGTGGGCTTCATCGAGTCGCTCGGCCAGCTACCGGGCGACCCGAGCGCGACCACTCCCGTCAGCCCGGCGGCCGAGGCCTACTACGCGTCCTTCGGCCAGCTCTGCGTGGAGTGCCACCTGTCGCGCGACGGAAGCGCCGTACCGGGCAAGTACACGTCCTCGGGCTGCAACGGCTGCCACCTCGTCACGGACGACGAAGGCCGGCCACGGACGGCCGATCCGACCCAGGAGAGGCTCGAGATCGGCCACGGGGCGCTTCACCGCCTGACGAACCTCATCCCCGACTCGCAGTGCAACCACTGTCACCATGCCCACCTTCACCGGGGGATCCTCATCCAGGGGGTTCGCGAGCGCTCCGAGCCCGAGGGCGACGCCGCGCTGGGCGGTCCGAATCGCGGCATCGAGGATCCGGAGAACGCGGTGTACTGGGGCGACGAGAACTACGTCCGCTACGAGGGCGGCTACAACCTGTACGGCAAGCCCGCGCCCTTCTACGTCGCCGACGAGGACGGCACGAACGACGTCGACGAGACTCCGCCCGACGTCCACTTCGAGAAGGGCATGGCCTGCATCGATTGCCACACGACGGGCGAGCTCCACGGCAGCGAGCACATGGCGGTGCGGCGCGAGTTCGAGACCAGGGTCCGCTGCGAGTCCTGCCACGGCGCGCCTGGAGAGGCGCCGATCGATCCCGAGGGCTCGCCGTTCGAGCAGTCGCTGAGCCGGACCGGAGGAAACGCGGACAACTCGCCGGTCATCTCGCTGGGCGAGGACGGCGAGCTGGTGCAGCGGGGCAAGCTCGACGGTGGCATCCTGCATCCGCTCACCCAGATCGCCCGCCGCGTCGACCCCGAAGAGGAGCGGTACAACCCGAGGACCCAGATGGGGTGCCTCCTGCACGCCGGGTCGGCCGAGGCGCGCGCGGCCCTCGCCGAGCGCTTCGCCGCCACCGCCCCCGAGGACGTGGACGAGCAGTTCCCCGGCCTGCCCGAGGGCGCGATGCTGCCGGCCGACCTCGGGTCGCGTCCGGGCCGTACCGAGTGCTTCACCTGCCACAACGCCTGGACCGTGAACTGCTATGGCTGCCACGTCGTCCGCGACGATCGAGTCAGCGGCTACGATCAGGTCACGGGCATCCCGCAGTCGGGGGCCGTCTCCACTTACGCCATGTCCGTCGTCGCCGACGCGCTCGCGCTCGGCTTCGGCACGCGCGGCAGGATCACGCCGATGGTCGGAACGAGCATCTTCTTCTCGCACTTCGACGACCAGGGCCGGATGGTCGCCGAGGCGGAGCCGCTCATGACCGTCGACGGCTTCTCGGGCGACGGCAACCAGCACAACCCGGTCCACCACCACACGATCCGGAAGGTGCCGCGCGATTGCCCCGGCTGCCACCCGCGGGCGGACGGCGAGGACGACAACGCCGAGGCGCTCGCGCGGGCAACGGGATACGGAACGGGTAGGTTCACCTTCCTCGATGGAACCGGCCGGCGGCACATCCTGGACCGGCTCGTCGCGATCGACGTCGACGGCGACGGGGAGGCCGACGACCCCGAGGCCATTCCGCTTCCGGAGCTCGTCTACGCCGTGCGCCCGCTGGCCGCGACGACGCACATGGCAATCACCGACGAGGCCGGGGAGCTGGGGCCCGGACCGCTCGACCTCGAGACCATCAATCGGATGCTCTCGAACCCGGTGGTACCGCAGCCGAGGCCCGCGCAATGAAGGCGGACAGGGAGGCCTGAGTGATGACTAGGCATGGCATGATCGGATCGCCCTCTCACTGGCTGGTCGCGCTCGCGGCGCTCGCATGGGCGGGCTGCGGAGACGACGACGACGACACGAGCCAGGACGAAGCTCCCATCCTGGACCCGGAGCCGCCGGGCTCTCCCTCCGAGGTCGTCGGCGCGGGCTCGGTGGACTTCGAGATCTCCTGCCTGGGCGACAACTCCCAGCCGGATCCCAACGGCACCAACCTCACCTTGCCGGGCTGGATCAGGGACTGGAACGACCCCACGAACGACGGCGGTGTGCAGCCAGAGGCGGACGCCGAGGCCTACGACGAGGTCTCGACGCTGGGCACCTCCTCGTCCGACATCGGCAACGGCAGGGTCGCGATCTCGGTCCCTGTCGAGGAAACCGGCTTCGTCGGCACGGTGCGCGTGACCGCGGACGACTACCTCGAGCAGCACTTCCGCGTGAGCCGGCCGGTCACCACGACGAAGACCGCGGGCTGGATGTGGCTGGTCAGGCAGTCGGACGTCGACGCCGTGGCGGCGGAGGCGGACATCGAGGTCGACCCGGATCGCGCGATCGTGGTCGGGGCGGTCCACGACTGCCTGGGCTTCGGCTACTCGAACGCGATCATCCGATGGGGCGACAGCACGGACGGCGTCCTGTACTTCGATGGCTTCACTCCGGCGCCCGAGAGAACGTTCACCGCGGAGAGCGGTCGCTTCGCGATCGCCGGCGTTCCGGAGGGGCCGTTGACCGTCGAGGCCTACGGCCGGCTGGATGGCTCGGGGCAGTCAGCCGGGCCGCTGACGCTCCTCGGCCGCATCGACATCGAGGTCTCGACGAGCTACGTCAGCGCCATCGCGCTGGAGCCGCGCGTGGGCGTGGAGAGATAGAGCGGGTTGCGGGCGATCCTCCTCGCCGGTCTCGGGACGGCCCAGGCCGTCGTCTGGCTCGCCGGTCTGGGACAGGACGAGGGCACGCGGGACTTTGCCTGGCGAGCCGCCCTGCTGTTCGCGCTGCAGGCCGCGGGCCTCTGGGTCGCCTGGAATCGGAGGGACCGCACGGCGCTCGCGATCGTGCTCTTCTTCGCGCTGGTCTTCCGCGCGGCTGCCTGGACCTGGCCGCCCGAGCTGTCGAGCGACCTCTACCGTTACGTCTGGGACGGCCGCGTCCAGATGGCGGGGGAGAGCCCCTACCGGCGCGCCCCGGCCGATCCCGCGCTGAGCGCGCTCCGCGACGACGCCGTCTGGCCGAGGATCAACCGGCCCGAGGCGCGCACCGTCTACCCGCCCGGCGCACAGGCCGCCTACCTCGCCCTGGCTGCCGTCGGTGGCGGCTCGGTCCGGGGCGTCAAGACTGCCGCGGCCCTTGCCGACCTCGCCGTCCTCGCGCTGCTCGTCGCCGCGCTTCGCAGGAGGGGCCTGCCGGCGGCGCGCGTCGCCATCCATGCGTGGTCGCCGCTCGTGGTCTCTGAGGTCTGCGTGTCCGGGCACGTCGACGCGCTCGCCGTGCTGCTCGTCATGATCGCGCTCGGGTGCGCGGACGTGCGACGATTCACGATCGCCGGCGCGGTCCTCGGGGCCGCGGCCGCCATCAAGCTCTACCCGATCCTGCTCCTCGCGGCGCTGCCCCGGGGGAAGCCGCGGGCGACGGCCGCGGCCGCCGCCCTCGCGGTCGTCACGCTCGCGTATGTGCCGTACGCGCTCCCCGTCGGGACGAAGGTCCTGGGCTTCCTGCCCGACTACTTCCGGAGCGGCGAGGACTTCAACGGCGGCCTGCGCATCCTCCTCGAGGCGCTCCTCGCGCCGGCGGGGTCCGCCGCTCGCCCGGCCTCGATTGCGCTCTGCGCGGTGCTCCTGCTCGGCGCGCTCGTCGTGATCGCCCGCCGCGCAGCCGACGACGTCCTTCGCGCGGCCGCGGCCGTCGCGCTGGCCTTCGTCATGCTGCTGCCCACCGCGATCCACCCATGGTACGCGCTGTGGCTCGTGCCGCTCGTCACGCTGCGACCGTCGGCCGCCGCTCTCTGGCTCGCCGGGGCGCTTCCGCTGTCCTACCTGAAGTACGGCGCGCCGGGCGAGCGGATGCCCCCGTGGGTCCTGGCGGTCGAATGGCTGCCCGCGTTCGCGCTGGCGGCCTTCGAGCTCCTGTCACGCCAGCGAGCCGGCATGAGGTCCGAGGCGACGTGATGGCGTTCTTCGAGATCGCGTACGGCGCCGTCCTCCTGGCGCTCTTCGTCTTCGGCGCCAACGGCTACCTCCTGCTCTTCTGGCGCCGGCGCTATCGCCCGCCGACCGCGCCGCCGATGGACGCCGGCCGGCCGTGGCCGGACGTTCTCGTCCAGATCCCCGTCTACGACGAGCGAGACGTTGCGGTCCGGGTCGTCGAGGCGGCCGCCAGGCTGCGCTATCCGGGCAAGGTGGCGATCCAGGTGCTCGACGACTCGGACGACGATACCTCGATCCTCGTGGCCCAGGCCGTGGATGCGCTCCGGCGCTCCGGCCGCGAAGCAAGCCACGTCCGGCGGGCCTCCCGCGAGGGCTTCAAGGCGGGGGCGCTCGCGGCCGGCCTGCGGCTCGCGAGAGCCGAGGTCCTGGCCATCCTGGACGCGGACTTCGTGCCCGCGCCGGACCTCCTCGAACGCACGGTGCCCCTGCTCGAAGGGGCCCGAGTGGCCTGCGTCCAGGCACGCTGGGGCCACCTCAATCGATCGGAGAGCGCGCTCACGCGGGGCCAGGCGCTCGGGATCGACATCCACTTCGCGGTCGAGCAGCGCGCGCGCGCGGCCGCCGGTCTGCCGGTGTCGTTCAACGGCAGCGCGGGGGTCTGGCGCAGGTCGGCGATCGAGGACGCCGGCGGCTGGTCCGACGACACGCTCACGGAGGACCTCGACCTCTCGTACCGCACCTGGCTGCGCGGGTGGCGGATGGTCTACGCCGACGACGTCGTCTGTCCCGCGGAGATCCCCGAGGTCCTCGCGTCGTTCAAGGCGCAGCAGCGCCGATGGGCGCGCGGCTCCACCGAGGTCGCCTGCAAGCTCCTCGGCCCGATCTGGCGCGCGCGCGTCCCGCTCGTCGCGAAGGTCGAGGCGACGCTTCATCTCACGCACTACTTCGTCCACCCGCTCTTGCTCCTGTCCGCCGCGATGGCGCTGCCTCTTGGCCTGATCTCCAGACCCGGGCCGTCGTTGTGGACGGTCCTGCCGCCACTGGCCATGGCGACGGGTGGCCCGCTCGCGATGGCGCTGGCGGCCTGCCGCGGCATGACGATCCGAGCGCGCCTGCGCGATGCGGCGACGATGACGGTCCTCGGCCTCGGCCTCATGCTGTCGAACACGACCGCCGTCCTGCGGGGTCTCGCGGGCCGGCGAGGTGAGTTCGTGCGCACGCCGAAGGGCGGCTCGAGCTCGAGCTACGGGCCTCGGGCCGACTCGCTGGGTGCCGCCGAGCTCCTCGCCAGCGCGGCGTGTGGTGGCCTCGCCGCGTGGCTCCTCGTCCGCGGAATGCCCGCGCTCGCCCCGTTCCTGGTGCTCTACGCGGCTGGCCTGGGGACGATCGGCTGGGGTGGGCTCCGCGGGACCCTGAGCCAGCGCCCACGCGAATCCGTTTCGTCCGCGCTGGAGAGCGCCGAAAGGTTTTCGCGCGAGGCGCCGGTCAGTACTGAACCGTGAGGTTCGCGGCCTGACCCGCGGCCACGGTGACGGGCGTGGTCTTCTCGCCCAGCCTCTCGTGCCACGAGCGAAGGCGATACGACCCCGGCGGCACGTCGGGGATCCTGAACGCCCCGTCGGTCGCGGTCGCCATGTGGTAGGGGTGATCGAATACCTGGATGTGCGCGGCCATCCAGGTGTGACCCGCGTCGCACCTGAAGTGGACATGCCCGGCCTCGCTCAGGGGCTTGCGGATGGTCATCCCCGCGACGGGGATCGCGACGTTGAAGATCGTCCGCTCCCCGAGGAAGCCGTGAACGTTGTGAAGCACGGCGTCGCGGCTCGTGAGGCTCACGTTCGCCCCCACGGTCGCCGTCTGGATGCGCGGCAGGAAGCGGCACCGCTGCTGATCGAGCGTGATGTCCCGCGGCCGGACGCCAGCCCGCTTCGCGACGCCCTCGAGCCATACGACCGCTCCGCCGAGCGTGCCGTCCCGCCCGGTCACGACGTCGCCCGCCTCGACGGACGTCCCGCAGACCTCGGTCTGGCGCGGCACCTTGGCAGGCGCAGCGGCGGCCGGGACCTTGGCCACCCGGACCGTCCCGGTCACGGACCCGGTCTGCTGGCCTTCCAGGGTCGCCGGATGAACGACGAGGACCGTGGCCGCCGCGAGCACGGTACCCGCGGCCAGAACCTTGTGAAATAGCTTCGATCTCATGGTTGCGACCTCCCGTGATCGCCTCTGTTCATGGACGTTGCCGGAACCCCGAGCACGTCCGACGGACCGGTGCCGGATGCAATTCACGCTCCGGCCTCAAAATACCCTGACGACGTTGTTCCGCATCACGTTCGGATGAGTCCGGCAGAAGTAGATCCACTCCCCCGGCTCGTCGAAACGCCAGAGAAACGACTGTCCGGTCGAAAGGAGCGGGCTGTCGAACACGCGCGCCGCGGACCCGCCGGGGCTCCCCTCGGTGACCGTGTGGGCCACTGCGTCGAGGTTGGTCCATCGCACGGTCGTGCCCGCGGGGATCTCGACGGTCCCGGGCCGGAACGCCAGCCCGCTCAGCACCACGTCGACGACGGGCCCGCCGTCCACGAGCGACCCATCCGGCTCCGGCGAAGCATCGGGCGCATGACCGCCGAGATCGACGCATCCGGCGAGAGGAATGAGCACGAGGAGCCATCGCATCGATCGGCGCATTCGTAGCATGAAGAGTATGATCGTGGTCGGCGAGAAGCGCGGCGAGGCCCTGATCGTCCAGGGGAAGGAGTTCGTGGACCATCATGAAAGTGATCCCGTTGAGTGAAGCCAAGGCCCACCTCAGCCGCTACGCGAAGCTCTGTCACGAGCAACCTGTCGTCGTCACGGTGAACGGCGTGCCCGCGTTCCAGCTCGTTCCGCTCGAAGAGGAGGACGACCTCATCGACCGACTGCTGGAGCATAACCCGAAGTTCCGGCGGCTGATGCAGACTCGGCTGCGCGAGCGAACAATCTCCGTGAAGGAGGCTGCCCGGCGGCTCTGAGAGAGACGGCGCGGAGTGCGTAGCGCGTCCCAGGGCTTCGCTGGTCGTCGACGGTCGTCGTTGACGTGGACCTTGACGGCGACGTGGACGTGGACATGGACGATCCGCGGTTGACGCAGGGCGGGTCGCGTCAAAGGTGGGTCGCCGACGTCCACGTCGTCGTCGCCGTCAAGGTCCACGACCACGCCTACGTCTACGTGTGGCGAAACCCGGGACCGTGCAACGCACCCGGCTGCGCGCCAGGACTGTCCAGGGGGCCCGTTCGAAGGGTACGCTCTCGATTCGATGGCACGCGCGTGGGCTCTGGTCGGCCTGGCCGTCGCGGCATGCAGCGAGGACGCATACCGTGTCCTGGTCCATGTTCCTGCGCCGTCCGACCGCGCCACGCGCGTCGAGGTGAGCGTCATCGGATCGTGCGGGGAAGTCGTGACACTGGGTGACCCGCCTTCGGAGCCCATCAGTCAGTCGGAGGTCAGCGGCGACGCGCCGGCGCCGCTCGGAGCGCTCGAGCCCGGCGCGTATGGGTTGTACGCGCGCGCGTGGGATGGGCAGTGCTCGCTGTACGCCGCCGGCTGCAGCCCTGCCCGCGTCGAGGCCGGAGGAAGCGGCCCGCTGGACGTCTTCCTGGCGAGGATCGCCGAGCGGGGATGCGCCGCCGGTCAGACCTGCGCGGACGGCGTCTGCGTCGGTCCCGATGCTTCAGGAGACTCCGGACTGGACGCCGGATCGGACGGCGGATCGGACGGCGGATCGGACGCGCGATCGGACTCCGGGTCGGACGGCGGACCGGATGCGGCAGACCCGTGCGCCGAAGTACGGTGCCCCGATCGGCAGACCTGCAGGGGCGGGGCCTGCTTCCCCGAGTGTGAGCCGGCGATCGTCGGATCGGTCGACACGCTCGGCGAGGCCTTCGGCGTCGCCGTCTCGGGGACGACGGCATACGTGGCCGCCTCGACGGCGGGGCTCGTGGTCGTCGACGTCAGCGATCCCGCCGCCCCGGTGCGCCTCGGAGACGTCGACATGGGCTGGGCCGCCGGACTGGCGGTGAGGGAGCCATGGGCCTTCGTCGCGGCCGACTCGTCCGGTCTGTTGACCGTCGACGTGAGCGATCCGATGGCCCCGATCATCGTGGGACAGGTCGATACGGTCAGCGAGACCGAGGCGGTCGCTCTCGCGGGAAACCTGGCGCTCGTCGCGACCTCGGGCGAGGGTCTGACGATCGCCGACGTGGAGTTTCCCGGAGATCCAAGCGGTGTGAGCACCGTCGAGGCAGAGCCGCCGGGCGACGTGGACGGCGTCGCGGTGTCGGGCAACCTCGCCTTCATCGGCTGCTCCTCGTCTGGCCTGCAGATCGTCGACTTCGGCAACCCGAACGAGGCGTACGTCGCGGCCCAGCTCGAGACGCCCGGCGACGCGGACGACGTCGTTCTCCTCGGGAGCTACGCCTTCGTGGCCGACGACGAGCAGGGCGTGGTGGTCGTCGACGTCGAGGTCACCGACGAGCCGGACGACGTCGCGACCGTGGCTCTGGCGGGATCGGCGGAGGGTCTGGCCACGCTGGACGACCTCGTCCTCGTGGCGGCCCAGGACCCCGACTTCCTGCACGTGATCGACGCGTCCGACCCCCCGAATGCGGAGGTCATCGCGAGCGTGGAAATGCCCCACAACGCGGAGGGTCTGGCGGTCTGGGGCGGGTACGCCTACGTCGCCGACAAGGCGGGGGGCCTCGTGGTGGTCGACCTCGGCTGCGTCGGAAGATAGAAGCGGGCTAGCGCCGCGAGCCCGAGAGGCGGCTGGCCAGATGCGCCAGCTCGTCGAGGATCTCCACGGTCCTGCGCGCGTCGTCCTTCTTCGACGCGTCGTCGGCCGAGCGGGCCAGCCGCACGACCTGCTGGACGTCCGCGCGGCCAGGCACGTGGATCTCCCCGTCGACGTGATCGCCGGCGTCGAGACGCGGGTGCGAGGCCATGAGCGCCATCTTGTGCTCGCGCCACATCTCGCGCTCGGTCGGCCTTCTGTCCGGAAAGACCTCGTAGACGATCGCCGAAATGAACAAGAGCATCACGCCGCTCGCGAAGATGACGGGACTGAACGGGATCCGCGGGTCGACCTCGCCGTGGCTCCACAGGCGAAACGAGTCGGTCAGCCCCACGACGACCAGCGCGATTGCGCAGGCGGCGGCGAAGAGCGTGGCCACGGGGCGCCGGACCTCCCTCGGTCCGCGGAAGTCGTGGTCGTGGGGGTGCGGCGAGGGCACCAGCGGGAAGAAACGACCGAAGAGGAGCTGGCTCAGCGCCATCAACCCGAACAGACCACCCACCACCCCGAACTCGATCCAGGTCGGCGTGTACATCTGGGGCGGTTCGATCGGGATCATGGTCCCGTGGGTCTGCGAGGGAACGACGATCAGGAACCTCTTGAGCACCGCCGCGATGTTCGCCGTCACGCCGGCGACGGCCACCCAGCCCACCGATCTCTTGCCCCTGACGTACAGGAGGAAGGGGATCAGGAAAGTGAGGAACAGGCTCCCCGCGCAGGTCCAGAAGAACGGAGCGAACGCGCCGCCCACGATCTCGTGAGCGATCTCTCGATCGGCGAGAGGTCCGGAGTAGGTGGCGGTCAGCTCGTCGACGATCATGAAGTACAGGTAGACGAGCGACAGGATCCACAGGAAGTTGCCCAGCCAGTGAAAGGTCGCGTCGGGAAGGTCGCGATGGAGCTTGAAGAGCCGGCGGAACCCGAGCGCGCACAGGATGAGCAGTCCCGTTCCCGACACGCCCGCCAGGATCACGAAGCCCGGAGCCTGAAGCGCGCTGTACCATCCCGGCCGCCCGCTCTGCAGCCCGAAGATGAAGCCAAGCGTCGAGTGGGCCGTGACGAGCAGGGGCAGGATCGTGAGGGCGAGCCAGAAGCTGACGCGATGGTGTCGTACGCGATGCGCCGGCAGGTCGCGGTAGCCCGAGGCCCAGATGAGGTAGAAGAGCCGTCCGGGCTGGTCGGGGTTCTTCGCGACCGCCGCGGCGTCGGCTCGTCCGGCGAGGAAGAAGTAGACGAGGCTGGAGAACATGTAGCCGGCGACGACCAGCGTGAACGTCCCGTAAAACGGCGAGGAGGGATTCGCGAAACGAGGGAGCCGCAGGAGGCCCTCTAGCGGCCGCCCGAGGTCGGAGACCACGACGCCCGCTCCCGCGAGCAGGGCCGTGATCGTCAAGAGCTCGGCCATTCGGGTGATTGGCTTGAGGACGGCGACGTCGAAGAGACGGCAGACGGCGGCGATCGTGATGCCGGCGAAGCTGACGCCGACGAAGAACACGTCGAAGGCGATGTACCAGCCCCAGGCGGCCGAGCCGTAACCCGGGTTGCGCAACCCCGTGACGATGAAGCCGTGGAGGGTCTGCTGGACGAAGGCGAACGCGCCGAAGCCGAGCGCCGCGAGGGCGCCCAGGACCAGGAGGACCCACGAGATCGAGGTTCGAGGAAGCGTGGGACCCCGCTCGGACACGGGCATCTCCACGACCTTCTTCTCACTGAGCATGCAAAGAGATCCCCTTTTCCATCAGCTCCGAGGTCCGCGAACGCCGGGGAGTGTACCTTTTCCTGGGAACGACCGCTCTCGTCTAGTGACCGGATTGGGCCGGAGGCTTGGAGGGGGACCTCTCGTCGGGGTGGGGCGCCGGCGGCTCGAGGTGCTCCGGGTGGTGGTCCGCCATCGCCGCCGAGATCGCCACGGCCGACCTGTGCACCTCGTCGAAGGTCTTGGTGAGGTCGAAGATGACCTTGCTCGTGCCTTCCTGCGTGAGCGTCTGCAGCGCCTCGAACCGCCGCAGCTCGATGGCGCCCGGCGACGACGCGAGGGTGCGAGCGGCTTCCGCGAAGTTCTTCGCGCTCTCGATGTCCGCCTGCGACTTGATGATGACGTAGGAGCGTTCTCGCTCTGCGATGGCCGCCTTGGCGAGGACCTCCTGCATCTGCGGCGGGAGCTGGATGTCCTGCAAGCCGATCAGCTCGACGTGCAGGCCCCACTTCGAGACCACCGTCTCGATCTGCTCCTGGACCTTGGCCGCGATCGCCTCGCGGTGCGCGAGGACCTGATCGAGCTGCGTCTCGCCGATGACGTCCCTGAGGACGACCTTGGCGCGGTCCTTCATGGCGGCCTCGAAGTCCTCGACGGCCAGGATGGCCTTCTCCGCGTCGACCACGCGGAAGTAGACCACGGCGTCCACGCTGAGGGTCACGTTGTCGTGCGAGATGACGGCCTGGCGGAAGAGGTCACGGGTCCTGGTCCGCATGTCGATCCGGCGCATCCGCTGGAAGATCGGGAGGAAGACGCGCAGCCCAGGCCCCTTGCGGCTCACGAACCTGCCGAACGTGAACTTGAGCGCGATCTCCCACTCCTTGATCTGCCGCGATCCGAGCAGGAGGTAGATGGCGAGCGCGCTTCCGATCGCCGCGATCAAAACGGGAGACACCATGGGGCCTACCCCTTTCCCTTCTTCTGCGGTTGCGAATTGACGAGCTTCATTCTCCCCGCTCCAGCGAGGATGCGTTTGCCTGTCTCTGCAGCTCCAAGAGCAAGTCGATCGCGCGGCGGCCCTCTCCCTCGCGAACCGCCGTCTCCGCCATGGATGCCAGCCTGGCGAGCTTCCTGTAGCCGCTGCCGGCCAGCGCGCGGGCGGCCTCCTTCTTCGTCCGGTCCTCCCACGGGAACGATGCGACCTCGAGCGACTGCTTGCGATCCTCCCACGTGACCTTCTTGCGTTCGGGCACGAGCTCGAAGACGACGGCGGAGATGAAGAGCAGCATCACGCCGGTCAGGAAGATCACCGGGCTGAAGGGCACGCGGTTGTCGACCTCGCCGCCGCTCCAGAGGCGGAAGGCATCCATCAGCCCGAAGACGATCAGCCCCACCGCAGTCACGGCGGTCGCTATCGAAGAGATCCGACGCAGGGCCTCGGCCTTCGGCCGCACCCGCTCCTCGTGTCCGTGTGGAGCCGGTACGAGAGGGAACACGCGTCCGAACACCAGGAGCACCGCGAAGACCAGGCCGAGCAGGCCGATCACCACGCCGATCTCCACCCACGTCGGGACGTAGTGTCCCCTCTCGAGTCTGACGAGGGCGCCGTGCGTCTGGGACGGAACGACGATGAGGAAGCGCTTGCAGACCGCGGCCACGTTCGCGGTCACCGCCGCGACGGCGACCAAGCCGACGTTCGTCCGGTCGCGGACGTACAGGACGAACGGGATGAGGAAAGTCACGAACAGGCAGCCGATGGTGATCCAGAACAGGAGCGCAAACTGGCCGCCGACAATCTCGTGCGCCATGTGACGGTCGGCCTCCGGCGCGGCGTAGGTCGCCGTCAGCTCCTCGACGACCGTGAAGTACAGGTACACGAGCGCCAGGACCCAGAGGAAGTTGCCGAGCCACCTGATCGACGCATCGGGGATTCGGTCGTGCAGCCGGTAGAGCCAGCGGAACGCCAGGGTCAAGAGGATCAACATCCCGGTCCCCGATACCCCTGCCAGCATCACGAACGCCGGCGCCTGCAACGCGCCGAACCACCCGGGGCGCCCTCCCTGGATGCCAAAGACGAAGCCCAGGGTCGAGTGGGCCGTGATGAGCATCGGGAGGATTCCGAGAGAGAGCCAGAAGCTCACGCGATGGTGGCGGCTCCGGTGCGCCGGCTCGTCCTTGAACCCCGAGGCCCACGCGAGGTGAAACCAGCGCAGCGGTCCCTTGCTCTTGCTGGCTGCGGCCGCCGCGTCCGCCCGACCGGCCAGGAAGAAGTAGACGAGGCTCGAGAACATGTAGCCCGAGACGACCAGCGTGAACGTGCCGAAGAAGGGCGATGACGGGTTCGCGAAGCGCGGCAGGTTCTGAAGGCCCTCGAGCGGACGACCCAGGTCGGCCAGAACGCAGAACGCGCCCGCTACGAGCGCGACCAGCGTGAGTAGCTCCGCCATGCGGGTAACGGGCTTGAGCACCGCGATCTGGAAGAGGCGCGCGAGGGCGGCGACCGTGATCCCGGCGAAGCTGACACCGATGAAGAATACGACGAAGACGATGTACAGCCCCCAGGAGGCGCCACCGTATCCGGGGCTGCGCATGCCCGTGACGATCGTTCCGAAGTGCTCCTCGTTGTAGTAGCTGAACGCCCCGCAGCCCAGCGCGGCGGCCGAGATCGCGGCGAAGAGCCACCATGTCCTGCGTGGTTCAGGGATGTCGGAATGCGGCGCAATCCCGTGCGCCTCGCCGGCCGGGCCGAACGACGCCGCGCTCAATGCGATTCCCTTCCGGGAGCTCTCCCGGTTTCCCCGCGGTGCTGGCAGGTTGCGCGCACGGCCGCCCCCCCTGGCATGCAAGCGATGTGCCCTCGCCCGGACGCCATCGACTGGCTGTTACCGCGGCGAAACCAGAAGCACCGAGGGCAGGCAGCGTCCGAGCGGGGAACGTCCGGCGGGCGGGGAATCGGGTCGCCGCCAGGCCCATCGAACATCGGCCGCCCTTCGGTCGCGAGCCGACCGGGACGTCGGCTCCTCCGGGCTCTGGCCGAAATCCGTCTCCGCCGCCCCGAGGCGCCGCAAAACCTTCGTCGCCGCGCCGGCTTCGGCGCAGGTTGTTCGCGACTTACCGGGGTCCGCGGCCGCCCGAGCGGCGGCGGACCCCGCCAGAAGCCTGCGGTGAGCCGCAGCGGAAGCGCAGCGTCGCAGCGCTGCCGCTGCAGCGCGAGCCGCGGGGATCACGGATGCGACGCAGCGATTTCGGTGAGTTACGCCGAACGGCGCGTGGGTCCGGTGCTTGCTCGTCGAACCGAGCGAAAGGCTCGCAATGAACGAACGGCAAAGCGGGGAGCGCAGGTCGACGGAGTCACGAACGGTCGCAGTCCTCCTCGGCCTTTTTGGTCTGATGGTCGTTTGCGGACTTCCGGGGCTGCACGGCCTGTTCATCGCCGCGAATCCTGGAGCCGCGAGACTGCCCCCGAGCCTCGGCGGCGTCGGATCTGGCTTCTTCGCCGGGATCAGCGCCGGCGCCTTGCTGGTGGCGACGCTGCCCCACGTCTTCGGCATCGCCAGGCTCGCGCCTCTTGCGCGGCTCGCGACGTTCGTAGCGCTGGTCGCGCTCGTCGCCGCCGTTCTGTTCCTGGCCGCCGGCGGCCACCAGTCGGGGAGCGCGGGCGGGACCATCGCGCTGGTCGCGCTTCACGCGGTCTACGGCGCCGCGCTCGTGGCCATGCTGCTCGTTCAGCTCCGACCCGAGTGGGCGCAGATGGCGGCCAGCGGCAACGGTCGAGCGCATCGCTGGCTTGCTGCCGGGTGGGCTCGGTCGGCTCCCAGGCTCGAGCGAGACCGCCGCACGCTCGAGCTGCTGGGGCTCGTCGGCCTGGTCGCAGCCCTCTGCCTGCCAGGGGCAGCGGGCCCGTCCCCGAGCGCGGCGCTGCCGGTGTCGTTCATCCTGCTCGCCGGCACGTCGGGCGCGGCGGCCGTGCTCGGAACGGCGCTCCTGCTGCTTCGAGGTGGCGAGACCTATGGACAGGCCGTCCGCTCCCTTGGAAGGCTGGTGGGAGCTCTCGTCGCGGCCGGAGCTGCCGTCGTCGTCGGCGAGAGTCTCCTCGACCTCCGTGGATCGGCGCCCGCGGGCGCGGAGCTCGCCGGAGTGATGGCCTTCGGTCGGGGCGGATGGATCTTCTGGACCGTGGTCGTCGTCGGCGGCATCGCGCTGCCGCTCGTCGCCCTGTTCCAGAAGCGCCCGAGCCTGCGGGGCATCGCCCTCGCGTCGCTCCTGATCGTCCTTGGAGCCTTCGCATTCCGCATGACTCTCGTGGCGCCGGGTGCGGCCGGACTGATCGGATCTGGCGCCCGCTCCTCCGGCAGCGCGGCGGGGCAGGTCGTGTGGCTCAACTTCCTCCTGTTCTGCGTCGGCCTTCAGGGCGCGCTCTTGGCGCTCGGCTACCGGTTCTTGCCGCTCGCGGCAGACTTCGAGGCGCTGTCCGGCGCGCTCCAGCGACCCGCGCCTCTCGGATACGCGGCGGTCCTGCCCGCGGCCCTGGCCTGGCCCGCACCTCTCCCGGCGGCCCCGGTGGAGCGTCGCCCTCGGGAGCGCATGGTCGAACGAAGGCCGGCCGAGACGGCGGCTCGCGAGATCACCGAGCTGGCGCTGCCGCAAGCCCTCGGCCTGCGAGGGTGGGGCTTCTTCTCGCTGGCGGTGGGCGTGGCGGGCTTCGGAGTGTTCTCGATGCTGTGGCAGGAGCACTACGGCGAGATCGTCACCGGGATGCGGACGACCGGTGGGGGCGGGGCGGGCTGGGGCCTGTACGTGGCGCTGCTCACCTACTTCATCGGGCTCAGCTTCGCGGGAACCGCGGTCGCGGCGCTCACGCACCTGTTCGACCTGCGGGTGCTGCGGCCCCTGGGACGCATGGCAGAGCTCATCTCGATCCTCGCGCTCGCGCTGGCCGCCGTGTGCATCGTCGCCGATCAGGGTCGCCCCATCGAAGCGCTGCTCAACCTCCCGAAGTACACGAAGATCGCCTCGCCCTTCTTCGGGACGTTCGTCCTCATGTGCACCTACCTGTTCGCGAACGCCGTGTTCCTCTTCCTCGATGGCAGGGAGGACGCGGCCGCGATGGCAGCTCGGGGTGGGCGCCTTCGGCCACTGTATCGTCTGTGGGCGAGCGGCTGGAGAGGCACGGCCGAGGAGCAGAAGCGGCACCGTCGAGTCTGCTTCTGGCTCGCGTGCGCGACGCTTCTCATGCTGGTGGCCGAGCAGTCGACGATCGGGCTGATCTTCGGGACGCAGATCGGTCGCCCGGGATGGTTCAGCGCCCTGCAAGCCCCCGCGTCCCTGGTCCTGGCGGGCGTCTCCGGGCTGGGGCTCCTGGTCGTCGTGGCCGCGTCGCTGCGGCACTTGCTCGGCCTCGAGGAGGCCATCGGCGACCGCGCGTTCCGGTGGCTGGCCGGGGCCCTGGCCGTGATGACGGCCGTGGAGCTGTATCTCGAGGGCGCGGTCTTCTTCACCTCGCTCTACTCCTCGGCGGACAGCGACGCCCGGATCGCGGCCGAGGTCGTCTTCGGGCCCTACGCGCGCCTCTTCTGGACCATGGTGGCGACCCTGGCCGCGGCCTTCGTCGCTCTCGTGGGTCACCTCGCGCTCGGTTCGAGGTCGCTCGCGCTCGTCGCGGGCGCCGGTCTCGCCGTCAACGTCGGCGTCGTCCTGAAGCGCTACCTCATCGTCGTGCCGTCGCAGACCAAGGGCGTACTCGTGCCGCTCGACTCGGGCAGCTACGCGCCGACGTGGGTCGAGTACGGGGTTTCCCTGGGCGCGATCGCGGGGGCGATCTGCGTGTACATGGTCTTCGTCCGGATCTTCCCCGTCGTTCACCACGAGCACGCGCCCGCGGCGGGCCCCGATGTCGCGGAGCCCGGGCCGAGCCGCGTTCGCCGTCTGGCTTTCTTCGCCCTGACGCTCGCGGGCGGCGCGGGCCTCGCGACAGCCGCGCTTCTGTCCGCGGCTCGAGTCGGCCGGGAGCACTACGACGACCCGGCGATACCGTCGAGCCCGATGCTGTTCATCCTTGGTATCGCGATCATGCTGCTGTCGGCGGTCGTGTACGACGCGCTCTCGACAGGCAAGAGGAGCTCCGCGGCTCCGCCGGAAGCGACGGAACGCAGAGCCGCGAAAGGAGGCGGACCATGCCAGGCATCTTCCTAGCTCTCACAGTCGTTTCCGCGCTCAGCTTCACGCTCGCGCTGGGCTGGGTGATCCTGCAGTGGGCGCGGGCCGACCGGGAGGCCGAGCGCGCCGAGCGCGAGCTGAACGAACAGCTCAAGCGGATCCACGAAAGCCGGACCCCTGAGCCGCCCGCGAGCCCAGCGGGCCGCACGGAGCCGGCCGGCGCCGAGGTGTGAAGAGGATCTCCTGGCGCGCTACGCGCGCCGCTCGCGGGTTTGTTTTTCGCGTGCCTATCCGGTTGCTTGCCAGACGCGGGCCCAACAGGCGACAGGCGACAGGCAACTGGCAACTGGCAGCCGCCGGACGCACGCGCTGCTCGTCCGGGTCCGGAATTGCCCGTCGCCGGCTGCCTGTCGCCTGTCGCCTGT
>JACPQR010000062.1 GCA_016190375.1 Deltaproteobacteria bacterium | reverse complement strand
CCGCCACAGGAGCCTCAGCGCGCGATCCGGCAGCGCCTGCCGGCCATCGCCTGGCGGGCGAGACATCGCGCACCCCGCGGTCACGGCCGCGAGGACGATGGCCAAGCGGGACATTCGACTACCCCTCGTCCTCGTCCTGAGCACGAGAGCCCGATCTGGATCCGCCGCCCTTCTTCTTCCCCTTCTTCGCGCCGCTCCTGCCCTCGCCGGCCTCGTCGTCGTCGCCTCCAGAGGCCGCGATCACGCCTTCCGCCTCGAGGTCCGCGATCCGCGCCTCGATCTGCTCGCGCAGGTAGGGCAGGTCGGGCGACTCGGGCAGGTTCTGGCGCACGTTCTTGAGCAGCTCGAGCGCTTCGGGCTTCTTCCCTTGCGCCATGTCGATGCGAGCCAGGTGGTAGGCAGCCAGGTTCCGGTACGCGCCCTCCTGCAACAGCCTGAGCTCGTCGTAGCGCGCCCTGGCCTCGCCGAGCTTGCCGCGCGCCTCCAGGACGTAAGCGATCCCCTCGATCGCGTACGGCGCGAGCGGCTCGCTTCCGGATTCGAGGACTCGCTGGTACTCGCGCTGGGCATCCTGGAGCTTGCCGAGCTCGAGGTAGGCGCCCGCCAGCCCCATGTGCGCGTGAGCGGCGAGGTTGCCCGAGTCGACCCTGGCCAGCAGCCGCTTGTACCGCCGGATCACGGTCTGCGCTCGTTGCTTCTCGCTCCTGAACGTCAGCGGGGGCTCCTCGCCGTCCTCGTCCGCCTGAGGAGGCTCGGCGATCACCTCGGCCGTCTCTGCCTCGAGCGCGGTCGCCAGGAGCCGGCCGGCGTCCGCCGCGGCGGACTTCCGTTGGTCCGCCCACACCGTGTAGGCGACACCCAGCGCGACCAGGACGCCCAGGGCCGCGAGGACCTTCGTCCGGCGCGTCTCGAGCCACGCGATGGCCCGCATCGAGGTGGAGACGAACTCGTCGGGCTTCGCCACGTCCTTGGCGTGCTTCGTCTTCAGTGCCACGCTACACCTCCGTACCAGTCACGCACGACGCGGACGAACTGCCGGTAACTCTTGACCAATTGAAGCGCCGCAACATAGCAGCGGCGATCCCGCATGTCAAACGTGGTAAGTGCCCGTCGATGGCCGCCCGTCTGACACGAGTCGTGTCTTCCCGTCTTCCTGTTCGACCATTCCGGCGCGCCGCGCTGGTCGTGGCGGTGGCTGCGGTCCTCGCCCTGCCCTCCCTCGCGGCGGCGTACGAGGACCAGCTCACGGGTGGGCTCGAGGTCGGGTATGCGCACCTGTCGGGCGATTCTCTGGAAGGACCGGGGTTGTTCGGAGGCGTCGATCTGCGTCTGGGCCTGACCGATGCCTGGAACCTCTGGGGTGGGCTCGGCTACTCCCTGCACCCGCCTCACGCCGACCTCGACGCGATCCACGCCGGCACCGCAGCGGCGGGCGTCGAGTGGGTCTTCGACGTGGTCCAGATCGTGCCCTACGCGACCGTCGGCCTCGAGGCGCTCGTCACCGCGAGCGGCGGCACGGTCGATCCCGCCATCGGAGCTCAGGTCGGCCTCGGTGCGAACTACCTCCTGAGCCGGGCCGTGGCGCTGGGCATCATCGTCCGCTACCACGCGCCCCTCTCACGGATCGCGGAGCTCCCCGTCTACCTCACCGCCGGCCTCGGGCTCTCCCTCACCCTGGCCGACTGAACCAAGGGTCGGAGCTTCTCGATCGTCCGCGGGCCGACGCCGCGCACGCGCAACAGACCCTCGAGACCACCGAAGGGGCCGTGAGCCCGCCGATCCGCGACGATCCGCTCGGCAAGACGCGGGCCGATCGCGGGCAGCGCCGCTATCCCTCGCGCGTCCTCGCGGTCCAGATCGAGCCGCAAGCCGAGGGTCAGGCGTGCGGCGGCGGCCATCCGGCCGCGACGGACCCTGCAGCCGCCCGCGACCGAGATCATGTCGCCGGCCTCCACCCGCTCGCGCGGGGCACGGGCCGCACATGGATGCCCGGCGATCCCGAGGACGCCCCGCACCGTCGTGCGCGGGGGCACGAAGTAGACGCCGTCGCCTTCCACCTCGACCGGCCAGCCTGGCTGCTCGAACCACGCGCGGCCGCTTCCGTCGAACCCGAGCCGCCGCGTCGCGACCCTGACCACGACCACGGCCAGGACGATCCCTGCGACGACCACGAGAGGGGCGTGTCGCACGCCGCGTTGTCGGAGGGACCCCGCTCGGAGTTGCGTCGCCCTCCCCCTTTCACGACTCCTCGGTGGGCTTTCCCAGTCCGAAAGCCTCGTGGAGCGCGCGGACCGCCAGCTCCGTGTACTTGGAGGCGACCAGGCAGGAGACCTTGATCTCGCTGGTCGAGATCGCCTGGATGTTGATCCCCTCGGTGGCCAGGATGCGGAACATCCGTGCGGCGATCCCCGCGTGCGAGCGCATCCCGAGCCCGACGATCGAGACCTTGACGACGTCCAGGTCGAGGCGGACGCCGGTCGCGCCGATGTCCTCGGCGAGGCGGGTGACGATCTCCTGCGAGTGCGCCGCGTCGGCCTTCGAGATCGTGAAGGTCAGGTCCGTGTGCCCGTCGGTCGCGATGTTCTGGATGATCATGTCGACCGAGATGCTCGAGTCCGCGAGCGCCTCGAAGATCCGGGCCGCCGTCCCTGGCGTGTCCGGCACGTTGGCGAGCGTGATCTTCGCCGCGTTCCGGTCGTACGTGACGCCGGAGACCACCACCGACTCGAGGTCGCGATCCTCGGCCGTGACCAGGGTTCCCGTCGCGTCCGAGAAGGAGCTCCTCACGTGCACCGGCACCGCGTACTTCATCGCAACCTCCACGGATCTGATTTGCAGCACCTTTGCCCCGAGCGAGGCCAGCTCCAGCATCTCCTCGTACGAGATCTTGTCGACCTTGCGGGCCGAGGGGCAGATCCCCGGATCCGCGGTGAACACCCCCTCGACGTCCGTGTAGATCTCGCAGACCTCGGCGCCGATTGCCGCCGCGATCGCGACCGCCGACGTGTCGGATCCGCCGCGGCCGAGGGTCGTGATGTTGCCCGCGTCATCCACGCCCTGAAAGCCCGCGACGACCGCCACCGCTCCGTCGGCCAGGGCCCTGTAGATCCGGTCGGCCTCGACGGCCTTGATCCTCGCCTTCGAGAAGGCGCTGTCCGTCAGGATCTTCACCTGATGCCCGAGAAACGACCGGGCCCTGAGGCCCTTGCCGGAGAGCGCGAGCGCCAGGAGCGCCGCGGTGACCTGCTCGCCGGTGGCAGCCAGCGCGTCGAGCTCGCGCGGATCGGGCCGGCTCGCCATCTGCTGGCCGAGGGCGAGGAGCCTGTTCGTCTCGCCCGCCATCGCCGAGACGATGACCACGACGTCGTGGCCGGCAGCACGGGCGTTGGCGCAGCGGCTCGCCACGGCGTGGATCCTCTCCACGGTGCCGACGGACGTTCCACCGAACTTCTGGACGAGGAGTCCCATCTGGGCAAGAGACGCGGCTAGTGCAGGCTCGCGCGCATGATGTATAGGCCACTTTCGGCGCCGAGAAAGACGATCTCGTCCTCGCCGTCGACGATGGACGCAATCGACAGCAGACCGCTCGGAAGGTCGTCGTGGTCCTGCGTCTGGTCGTCCGGGTTGCGGTAGACGAAGACTCGGCCGGACTGGATCCGGTAGAGCCTTCGGTCCGCCACCGCCCACAGCGTGACGGTCTCGTCGTTGACGAAGAGATCCAGGACGTCCTCGATCGACTCCTCGCCGTCCTCCCAGTCCGCCACCAGATCCACCAGAGGCTCGTCCTCCACACGATCGAGGGGGATTCGCCTCGCCGTGTCGTCGACCTGCCCGGCGACGAGCTCGCCCTCGAAGATCGCGAGCGCCGAGCCGTCGTCGGCCAGGACGTCCTCCGGGACGCCGCCGTTCAGCGGATCGAGCGCCGCGAAGGCCGAGAGGCGCTGGAGCTTGCCGTTCTTCGCGAGCCTCCAGAGGTGCTCGCCGCCAGGCGCCGGCTCGACCACGGTGGCGACGATGTCGCCGAGGTCGTTGCCGCCCGCCGCGAGGAGGACCTCGGCTTCGGGGGGAGCGTCATCATCGAGCTGCTGCCGGGTGAGCACGAACGTCTCCCCGTCGGTCGTGAGGTAGAGGCCGGGGTCGTCCCCGCCTCCGGCGAAGCGGCTGGGGGTGATCGCGCGGGTCTTGGCCTTCTGGGCGTAATGGGCGACGTCGGCCACCATGACGTCGCCGTCGCCGATCGCCGCCCGCGCGATTGCGGTGTCGTCGTCGCCGGAATCGGCCCAGGCGTAGCCCGCGGCCACCGCGACCGCCCGAAGCGGACAGTTGACGAGGTTCTCGGCGTTGCACTGCGCGGCTTCGGGCGCCGTCACGGGCGCCTCCTCGTCCCCGAAGCCGCCCAGAAGGACCCTGAGCCCCGAGTCCGTGGCTGCCCAGATCCGCTGCATCTCCGGATCGGCCGCCAGGTCCGTGACCGCGGCCTTGTCCTTCGACGGAGCGAAGCCAAGGACCTTCCGGATCTGGCCGACGAAGACCTCCGTGTCTCCGGCCGGGAGGCCGTCCACGGAGAGCGAGACGCGATAGAAGGCGGCCCCGTTGTCGGAGATCGTCGCCGCCACGAAGACCAGCGCGCCCGCCTCGTCGCACGTGCCGCTCGTCGCGAAGACCGGGATGCCGCCGTCGTTCCACTCCACCGTCCAGTTGCACTGGTGGTTCCCCGGTCCGTCGGGACAAACCAGCGAATCGGGCTGGATCGTCACCTGGGTGCCCACGAGCACCTCCCGCGGACCCGGAAAAACGACCGTGCAGTCGCCGTCGGCGTCGCCGTCCGAGTCCGTGTCGGCGTCGGCGTCGGCGTCGGCGTCGGCGTCGGCGTCCGAGTCTCCGTCGGAATCGGTGTCGGCGTCTGCGTCGGAGTCGCCGTCCACCGGGGCGCCAGACAGCGCCTCCTCTTCGAGTGGGCACCCGCCGAGACCGGCCGCCAGCATCGCGAAAAGAACCGCCCGTGCCACGGAGCGCGAGGATACCCTCTCCCTCGGCAAGGCTCAACGACGGGTCGCTCAGGATCGCGAGGCGTTCGCCCGGTTCTTGGCGGGTGCGGGCTGGCGCTGCCCGCCTCGCGCCGGCTGCGCGCGACCCGCGGACGCCGGCGTGCCCACCTGCGGCTGGCTCCTCCGCGGCGGCGGCGCGCCGTACTCTTCCCGCATCTTGCGGTTCAGGCGGTCGACCAGGAAGATCTCCGCGTAGCGTGGCATCTGGGGAACCTGACAGACGAGCCCCACCTTGCCGTCCGAGAGCCGGACGACCTCGATCGACGCGTTGAAGACCCCTGATTCGCCCTCGTACTTGAAGAGGACGAATCCGCCCTCCGCGTCGCGCTCCGTCACCTCGAAGCCGAGATCGACGCGGATCAGCCTGAGCGCGGCGTTCCAGACCTGATCGAACGGGTAATCCGACTCCGCTCGAACCACGGCCCCAGCGGATCTGGACGCGCCGAGACAAGCCACCAGGACCAGGACACCAAGGAGAGGTCGCAACACGCCCGCCACGGTAGCCGTGCCCGCCAGGCCGGCGCAACTTTCAGACGTGCTCGAACCTTCCCGCGAGGACCTCCCGCGGGTTCGACGCGAGCAGCTCGACCAGGCCCTCGTCGCCCACCAGTCGTCGCGCGCGCTCCATTCCGTCTTCCACGTGGCGAAGGTCGGATGGACGGTGCGCGTCGGAGCACAGCGCCCGGGCGAGACCCTCGTCGAGCAGCCGCTCGGCGGTCCTGCGGGGCGACCGGCCGAACTTTCCGGCCAGGGAGGGCAGGTCGACGAGGAAGATCGCGCCGCCGTCGGCGAGCGGCTCGATCTTCTCCGAGCCCTTCCACGCTTCGGCGTAGCGCTCGGGGTGCGCGAGCACGGGCCGGCAGCCCTTGATCCGCATCTCGAAGAACCGGTCGCGCGCTCCGATGGGGATCGCCTGAGGCGGAAACTCGACGAGGGCAGCGCGCCCTTCTCCGTAGCCGATCAGGCCGCCCTGCTTGAACAGGTCCCACACCCTGTCGTCGAGGAAGTTCTCGGCGGCGAATAGGATCTCGGGGTCGTCCCCGTCGAGCGCCCCTCTGAGCGCAGCCAGCGCCGGCCCGATGGACTCGACGGTGTTCTCCCAGTAGCCGGATCGCACGTGCGGCGTGGCGACGACCGTGCCGAAGCCGAGCCGCCCCAGGCCCCGCGCCAGCTCGACGCCCTCCTCGAGCGTCGAGACGCCGTCGTCGATGCCCGGAAGCAGGTGGCAATGCAGGTCGACGTACGGGGCCCGCCCGGGCTCGCGAGCTTGCCCCGGACCGTTCACAGGCACCAGTAGTGCAGCCCTGCGGGCACGCTCGCGGGATCGAGCATCGACCTCACGTCCACGACGACGCCGCCCGACCGCACGATCGAGAGGAGATCTGCAACGGGCTTCTTGGCGAACTCGCGGTGGGAAACGGCGAGCACGGCCGCGTCGAGACCCTGAAGCTCGCTCCACGGCGAGACCTTCAGCCCGTACTCCTCCAGTGACTCATGAGCGTCCGCGTGCGGATCGTGCACGAGGGGCGTGATCCCGAACTGCCGGAGCTCCGCGACGATGTCGGGAACCCGGGAGTTTCGCAGGTCCGGCACGTCTTCCTTGAAGGTCAACCCGAGTATGCCGACCTTGGCGCCGCGCACCGGGATGTCGGCATGAACGAGGAGCTTGACCAGCCTCTGCGCGACATACGCGCCCATGTTGTCGTTGATCCGGCGGCCCGCCAGGATCACCTGCGGGTGGTAGCCCAAGGACTCGGCCAGGGTGGTCAGGTAGTACGGGTCGACTCCGATGCAGTGACCTCCCACCAGCCCCGGGGAGAACGGCAGGAAGTTCCACTTCGTCGACGACGCCGCGAGGACGTCTCTCGTCCGGATCCCCACGCGGTCGAAGATGAGCGCCAGCTCGTTCATCAGCGCAATGTTCAGGTCGCGCTGCGTGTTCTCTATTACCTTTGCCGCCTCCGCCACCTTGATGCTGGGCGCGCGGTGGACCCCCGCCTCGACGATCCCTCCGTACGCCGCCGCCACGCGCTCGAGGGTCTCGGCGTCCTCGCCGGACACGACCTTCGTGATCTTGGCGAGCGTGTGCTTCTTGTCGCCCGGGTTTATCCGCTCGGGCGAGTAGCCGAGCTTGAAATCGACGCCGCGCCTCAGCCCCGAGACCTTCTCGAGCACGGGGCCGCACACGTCCTCGGTGACGCCCGGGTAGACCGTCGACTCGTACACCACCACGGCGCGCGCTTCTCGGGTCAGCGCCTTGCCCACGGTCTCCGACGCGCGGACGAGGGGCGTCAGGTCGGGCCGCTTGTGGTGGTCGACCGGGGTCGGCACGGCCACGACGAAGAACGTCGCCCCCTTGATGTCCTCGACCCTGCTCGCGAACGTGATCTTCGCGGCCGCGAGCTCCTCGGACGTGGTCTCGCCGGTCCGATCGTAGTGGCGCGCGAGCTCCTCGATTCGCCGGGCGTTGATGTCGAACCCGATCGACCCGGGGAATCTTCGGGCGAACCCGAGAGCGACAGGAAGCCCCACGTAACCCAGGCCGACGACGCAGATTCTTTCGCTCACGATCTCACCAACGGTTGTGGCGGTATCCCCGCCGTTTCTCGAGGGTACTTACGGTAGAGAGATTCTCACGTCCAGTCAAAGCTACTCGGGTGCAGATCCCTCTTTACAATCAACAGGTTAGACAGCCGCGTCGCCGCGGTCGTATTCGTATTCGTTGACGTTGAGGTTGACGTTGACCTTGACGGCGACGACGACTTGGACGTGGG
>JACPQR010000053.1 GCA_016190375.1 Deltaproteobacteria bacterium | reverse complement strand
GACGGTGCAGGGCCGTGTACACCGCGTGCTGCGCGAGCGCGTAGGGGTTGGACGCCAGCTCGAGAAACGACCGCGCCGTCGGCGGCGGCGCTACGGTGATGACGGAGAGGTACTCGACGCCGGGCCGCGCCGCGACGCTGGCGTTGAACAGGTCGATGCCGTCCGGAGTGAGCTGCGACACGATCCCGCGCTCCCGCCGGACCTCCTCGAGGAAGTCCCGGATGACGTCCCGCTTCGCGGGCGAGAAGTCGACGAGGAGCGAGTCGTACAGCTCGTCGAGGACCGTGTTCTCGAGCCCGACGATGTCGTCCAGCCGCGTGAGGCCACGGGTCAAGAGCCCGGCGAACCCCAGCGGCACACGGCCGAAGCGCAGGACGTAGATCGTCAGGAGCGAGAGCGCGAAGAGCACCTTCTCTCCGGCGATGGTCGAGAAGAAGCTCGCGAGGGGCGTGCCGAAATGTGGGGTGGACAGCGTGATGACGGCGCCGACGCGCGAGGCCATCGCCTCGATCGGGAGGTCCGTCTCGAGCGCGGCTCCTGGGGACGTGAACAGCCGAGCGTCGAGCCCGCCGGCCGAGTGCCCGACGAGGTAGATGCGGTCTTCCGCCCGCGAGGTCGCGTGGATGGCGCCGGCGAGCGCGCGTGCCCTCGCCCTGATGGACGCCGTGGGCCGGGTGCCGACCGGCGTGATCGTGTGGGGAACGCGCGCGAGATCCAGGCGGCGTGACAGCGTGCGCTCGACGTGGTGGAAGTAGGTGATGCCCCCGAGGTCGGCGAAGCCGAAGAACCCGGGTATCAGGTAGACGCGGTGGATCACGCCACTCGGACTATTAGCACGCCGAGTCGTCCCGTCCCGCGGGCTCCTCTTCGACCTTCGCGAAGGACTCGGCCAGCTTCCCGAGGAGCTGCGCGGTCGTCTCGAGGGTCTTGGCGGACGCCTGCAGCGACGTGCGGCCGATGGTGAGCCCATGTCGGGCCCACGCGGCTCCAACGCCAACGAGGCCGGTGATGAGGGTGTCGGTCAGATCGCGTTCGGACTTCTCGGTCGAGTCGTTCATGGGGTGCTCTCCTTTCGTTTCGGCTTGGGAAGACAGGTCGGACATACGAAGACCCGCGGACCCGGCGCATCCCTGAGCCCGAGGAACGCCTCCTCGCCCACGTCGAGCGCCCGCCCGCAGCGAGCGCAGCTCGCCTCGACGCCCAGGGTCAGCGGCTGGTAACCGAAGACGCCCGCGAGTGGCTCCGTCTTCTTCTCGTCGCTAGCCCCCGGCGTGCCTGCGACGCGCTCGGTGGCTCGCTCCGCGGCCTCCGCCACCTTGTCGGTCGCGCGGTGCGCCACCTCGACTGCGTCCTCGAGGAGGACGCGGACGAGGTTCGAGACCGGCACGCGCATCGAGCGGGCGAAGCCCTTGAGGGCCTGGTCGAGCGCCGCCGGAATCCTGGTGTGCAGCACCTTCTCCTTGCGGGGGCTCGTGCTCTCGGACGGCTCGCCGCGGTCAGCCTTTTCGGAACGCTGGGTCGCGTCGTCTTCGGGGTCGGTCTTGCCGGTCATTGCGGGCTCCGTGTCACAACGCGATACGTTGTGATACATCGTAGCGACCGTGTCAAGAGTTTTTCTTGTGCTCTGCGAGAGGACTCCCCACCCCAGGCCCGTTGCTCGGGTGCGGCGAGGGATTGGCGACTTCACTAGCCATCGCCCGTCTCGGATCGCGGAATTGCAGGGGATGGCCGCTGGCACAAGGGATGCTCCGCCGCGCTGCATGCACCGCAGCATCGCCCTCCTTGTCGTTTCCCTCGGCCTCGTGCTTCCCGCGACGGCGCTGGCAGACCGGGTCGTCGTCGGCCCGATCCGGGGCGACTCGAGAGACATCATCGGTCGGCGAATCCAGTCGCTCCTCTCCGAGCGGCTCGATGTGATCCCCTGGGACGAGTTCCGTGCAGGTTATCAGGGAGCCGGCTCGGCTGCCGTTCGCGCGGCTTGCGGCCACGTCCGGGCGCGCCGGGTCGTCCTGGGCGACGTCAACTCGCGCCGCAGCGTCCTCCTCGTCGCGATGTCCTGCGAGACGGGGGACGTGGACATCCAGCAGGAGGTCCAGCTCATCAATGGCGCGCCCGAGCGGACGGCGCTCGCCGACGCGATGGCCAACCTCGTTCCCGAGGAGGGCGCTCCCGTCCGGCGCCAGGCGACGCCCGCCGTTGCACCGGCAAACGCCCCGTCGGTCGTCGAGTCGGCGTTCCAGCCGAGGGTTGGAGATCCGGAGCCACCGCCGTCCGCGCCAGAGGGATCCGACCCCGACTCGGCCGCGCCGGAGCTCCCGGGCGAGGGCGCCGAGTCGGCGACGGCTCCGCGGGAGAGCGCGTTCATCGCCTCGGCGACGTTCGCGGGGCGGGGCAGCGATGCCTCCCTCGGCGGCGGCGCCGGCCTCGACGAGGAGACCCCCGAGGCGTCGAGCGAGACCAGCATCGATGCTCCGCTGGAGCGTTCCTCACTGTCGTGGCTCGAGGTGGCGCTCGGGGCGGGGCTCGCGACGCGCACCCTCGAGGTTCCCATCCTGGGAGGGGACACCGTCGGGTACTCGGGCGGCGGATACACCGAGGTCGGCGCGCAGGCGACGGTCTTTCCGCTCGGTCCGCTCGTCACGAAGAGGTGGGCGCGGATGGTCGGGCTGTCCGGAGCGTTCACGAAGGGGGTCGCGATGCCCGAAAGCGAGGGCACCAGCCTCGAGACCGACGCCGTCGATGGGATCTTCGGCCTGGTGGGTCGCATCCCGTTCGGCGAGAAGGTCGGCTTCGAGCTGCGCCCGACCGTCGCCTACGGATTCAGAGGATTCGCGATCGCGACGAACCCCGACGTCGCGACCTTCAACTACCGTTTCCTGCGGCTCGGCGCCGAAGCCCGACTGCTCTTCCTCGATCGCCGCCTCGCGATCGGCGCCTCGGGCGCGTACCGCGTCGTCTTCAGTCTCGGCGAGGCGACGGACGCGTACGGAGACCGGTCCGAGGGCGCGGGCTGGGACATGGGCGGCTTCGCATCGTTCCTGATCGGCAAGCTCTTCGAGGTCTCGCTTGGCGGCGAGCTCGTGACGTTCTCCGGCGCCTACGCGGGCGAGCCCGACCTCGAGGGACGCCCGGCGGTCACCAGCACCGACGTCTACCCTCGCGGTTTCCTTCGCGCAGGCGTCGTCCTGCGATAGGCGCTAGACTCCCCGCATGCCCGAGCCCACGAAGTCGAAGGTCATCATCCGTTTCTGCGACGCCTACGACCCGGAGCGGATCAGGCACATCGTCCGCGAGGGCCTCGAGGAGCTCGACCTCAGGCCCTTCGGGCGCACGCTGGTCAAGCCGAACCTCGTCTTGTCCGGTCCCATGTTCCCTCACGCCTTCACGAGACCCGAGTTCATGGAAGGCGTGCTGCGCGCGCTCAAGGACCGCGCCGACGATCGAGTGACGGAGCTGGCCGTCGGCGAGCGCTGCGGCATCACCATGCCGACCCGCGCCGCCTACGACGGCGCCGGCTACGACGACGTGCTCGATCGCCTCGACGTCAAGCGCTACTGCTTCGAGGAGGTCCCGCAGGTCGAGGTCCCGTACACGCACCCGGGACGCCTGCGGGACTACGTCTACACGCCCGAGCCCGTGGCCCTCGCCGACTTCTTCGTGAACTGCCCGAAGTTCAAGGGCCACCCCTGGACCACGGTGACGTTCAGCATGAAGAACTACATCGGGATCCAGGACGACCGACACCGCCTGATAGACCACGATCACAAGCTCAACGAGAAGATCGCCGACCTCCAGTACATCGTCCAGCCGCAGTTCATCGCCATCGACGCGATCATCGCGGGCGAGGGGCGGATGCTCACGCCAATCCCGTACCCGATGAACCTCGTCGTCATGGGCAACAACCAGGTCGCGTTCGACTCCGTCTGCTGCGCGATCATCGGGCTCGACGCACGAACGGTCGACCACATCCGGCTCGCTCACGAGCGCGGGTTCGGGCCGATCGACCTCGACCAGATCCAGGTGACCGGGGACGTCCCGTTCGAGGAGGCGCGCGCGCGGCACAAGGGATTCCGCAAGGGGCTCGTCCGCGTGGAGAAGTACTTCGAGGGGTCGAAGATCACGGCCTACGCGGGACCGCCGCCGCGCGAGCATGGGTCAGGGGACTACTGCTGGGGCGGCTGCCCGGGCGCCATCGAGGAGGCCATCGAGATCCTCCGCCTCTTCGACAAGGAGTGCGACGAGAAGATGGCGCGGCTGCACGTCGTCTTCGGCGCGTACGACGGTCCGATCGACGCCGGGCCGGGAGAGAAGGTGATCTTCATCGGCGATTGCGCCACCTGGAAGGGCGAGATCGGGGGCCAGCCCGTGGCGGTCGAGAGCCTGTATCGCGAGCGCTCGACGAAGGACCCGCACCACGCGAAGCACGACGACATCTACGCGAAGATGGCGAAGGTGACGCTCGAGCTGACGAAGAGACGAAAGGACCGCCACATCCGCCTGGGCGGTTGTCCGGTGAGCGTCGCGGAGCACGTGCTGGCGCTCGCGAGCCTCGGGGGCGTCAAGAACCCGTACTTCGACCAGAGCGAGATCGTCCGCTTCAACAGGAGCTACCTCGCCTGGCGCGGCGCCACCGCGCTGAAGCGGCTGATGGGCCAGCCCTACCAGAAGCCGGGCCCGGCCCCCAGAGGTGCGGCGCAGCCCAAGGTAGGATAGCGTCTCGCGAGCGTGCCCACGTCGAGACCGATGCGTGCGACCGTCGTCATCGTGGCGGCCTTCGTGGCCCCGCTCTGCGCCTGCGACCAGTCGCGCGGAGGCGGGGGTGGAGACGACGACGACTCGGGCCCGGGCGGCATCGATACGTACTGCGAGGAGTGGTCCGATGTCCTGTGCGCCGCGGCGGAGCGGTGCGATTGCCTCGACGACTTCGGGGCCGACCGATCGGCCTGTCTCTCGTACGTCGAGATGGAGTGTGACGAGGAGATCGGGGAACCGGTGGAGTCGGGCGCGCGAGCCTTCCAGTCGGCTCCGGCATGGACTTGCCTCGAGGGCGTCGAGTCGATCCTCGCCGATTGCTCGCTGAAAGGCGCCGACCTCTACCCCGACGAGTGCGACGAGATCCTCGTGGGGCTGCGCGGAGCCGGCGATGCCTGCGAGTCCGACGGCGACTGCCAGGAGGGGCTCGAGTGCCCCGACGACACCTGCGTGCGGATGCCGCTCGAGGGCGATCCCTGCCTGCCGGACGACGAGTGCGCGAGCGACCACTTCTGCGATGCCGACGGGACCTGCCGCGAGTATCGCGGGCCGGGCGGCGCCTGCCCCGAGGGCTGGGAGTGCGACTCCGACCTCTACTGCGACCCGCGCTCGGGGACGTGCGCGCCGTATCTCGACGCAGGCGAGGGCTGCGGCCACGCGACCTGGGCCTGCGGCGACGACCTGTACTGCGCCTCGGGATCCCAATCCTGCGCTCCGTACCCCCGGGAGGGCGAGAGCTGCGCGGACGCCGGCTATTGCGACGGCGATCTGTGGTGCGACGAGGAGTCGATCTGCCAGCGTCCCCGCGGCGCCGGCGACGAGTGCGCGGACGGTGAGCAATGCTCCTCGTACGAGTGCGAGGACGGTCGCTGCGTGGGGGAGGATCTCGACGAAGACGAGTCGGACTGCGAGCTGCTCTGACGGGGCTATCGGTTCAGGATGCCCGCGAGGGTCTCGAGGAACCGCTCGTTCTCCGCTGGCGTCCCCACGGTGACGCGCAGGCAACCGGCGAGAGGGCCGGGGGCATCGAGGTTGCGGACGAGCACTCCCTGCGCGAGGAGCTTCTCCCAGACCTCCGACGCGTTTGCCGCGAGCCTGATGAGGATGAAGTTCGCGTCCGACGGGAAGACGGTCATCCCCGGTAGCTCCCGGAGCGCGCTCGAGAGCTTCTCGCGATCGACCACGATCCGCCGCGCCTGGCCCGCGAGCTCGTCCTTGAAGCGCGTCAGCGCCAGCTCGGCCGCCCTCTGCGAAAGGGCATTCAGGTTGTACGGCTGCCGGGCCTTGTCGAGCTCGCGGACGAGGTCAGGGTGCCCGACCAGCGCGCCGACGCGAAGGCCGGCGAGCCCCATCTTCGAGAGGGTGCGAAAGACCGCCAGGCCAGGGTGGGCATGAACGAGCGGCAGGAGGGTCGAGCCGCAGAAATCGAAGTACGCCTCGTCCACCACGGTCAGGGCGCCGGGCGTCGACTCGATGACCGCGCGCATCACCTCGGGGTCGAGTCGGTTTCCCGTGGGATTGTTGGGGGAGGGGAAGAAGATCACGCCCGGGTCCTCGGCCTCGATCGCGCCGAGCGCCCGGTCGGCTCGAAGCTGCCAGGCCTCGTCGAGCGGGACCTCCACGAGCCGCAGGCCATGGGCCTGGGACGTGATCCGGAACATCGCGAAGCTGGGCCACGGGTACATGACGGCCGCCTGCGATCGCCCTTCGGGTGGCCGCGCGAACGCGGTGGCCAGGAGCCCGATGATCTCGTCGACGCCGCAGCCGAGGAGGACCTGTTCGGGCATGACGCCGAGCGACTCCGCCAGCGCCTCCTTGAGCCGGGTGGCGCGCGGATCGGGGTAGCGGTTGAGGTCGATCCTGGCGAGCTCCCGCGCGAGGTCGGCCCTCGCATCGTCCGATAGGTGATACGGGTTCTCGTTTGCGTCCAGCTTGACGGGCACCTCCTGTGCCGGGACCGAGTAAGCCTGGACCGCCCAGAGCTCCGGACGGAGTCGATCTCGCCAGCTCACGACGCGCATGGGGGCCTCCAGAAAGGGCAGAGGCTAACCCAGATCCGGCTCTACTTGGGCCACGTCGTCGCACCCCTCGCGGCGGCGGCAATGGTCTACTTCACGATCGTGGGATAGCATCCCGCACATGCGCGGCGTGCTCGTGCTGTGGCTCGCCCTGCCGTGGACCGTCGTGGGGTGCGACTGCGGCGGGGCCGTCAAGAGCGGCTCGCCGGTGCCGGGAGAGGACGCCGCGGTGCCAGGCGAGGACGCGGGCGAGCTGCCGGGCTTCGACGCGGCGGCGGACGCGCCGACCGGGTGCGGTGAGGACGAGGGTTGCGAGCCGGGTCGGCGATGCGCCTACGGGAGCTGCGTCCCCGACGTCCAGTGCGAGACCGCCGAGGACTGCCAGGACGACTCGTGGTGCGACGACGCCGCCGAGGGCGACGCAGGCCGCTGTGTCCCCTGGGGCCTGCCCGAAGGGCACGAGGTCGATGACGAGTGCAGTCGGGAGATAACCGTGGCGCGGTTCAGGCCGACCATCCAGTGCGAGTGGAGCGGCCCGCCGGACGGCGATCCCTACCCGACGAGCGTCCACGTCCTGTCGACGCCGACGGTGGTCGACCTCGACCTCGACGAAGATCCGGAGACGATACGACCCTCCATCGTCTTCGTCTCCGACGACGGCGGCGACGGCTCGAGCGAGCTGCCGACCGGCGTCGTGCGCGTGATCGACGGAGACACCTGCGCTCATCAGTACACGATCGACGCTCACCTGACCTCCCATTCCTCGCCCCCCGCGGTCGGCGACCTGGACGGCGACGGGCGGGCGGAGATCGTCGCCTACGCGTCCGACGGAGGGCTCGTGGCCTTCCGCTACGATGCCGCCGGTGACGCCTGGGCGCTCCACTGGCACTCCACCTACGCGGACGGGTCGCTCTACGCGGTGACCGGCGGCGGCTGGGCGGGGCCGTCCTTGCACGACCTCGACGACGATGGCCTGCCGGAGGCCCTGCGCGGCGGCGTGATCTTCGGCCCCGACGGCGTCCTCGGCGGCGGATCGCTGGGCTATCGAGCCGTGTCGAGCGGCATGTTCCCCGTCGTGGCCGACGTGGACCTCGACGGCGCCATGGAGCTGGTCACCGGCAACGCGCTCTACCAGTTCGATCCGGTCGCAGGCGACTGGGCCGCCGAGCCGACCTTCTCGACCGCCGAGCCCGATGGCCACACGGCCGTCGCGGACTTCGGAGACTTCCCGCTGGAGGCGATGGACATCCCCGACGCCGCCGAGATCGTCGTCGTCCCGTCGGGCGCGGTTCGCGTCCAGACCATCGAGGGAACGGTCGTCTTCGGCCCCTACCTCATTCCCGGCGGCGGCGCCGGAGGACCGCCGACGGTCGCGGACTTCGACGGCGACGGCCGGGCCGAGCTCGCGACCGCGGGGCTCGAGAACTACGTGGTGTACGACCTCGACTGTGTGCCCGGCGGCGGTGAGGGAGAGTGCAACACCGGACGCGAGGACGGGATCCTCTGGCAGCGGCCCTCGCAGGACGCCTCGTCGAACAGGACCGGCTCGTCCGTCTTCGACTTCGAGGGCGACGGAGCCGCGGAGGCCGTGTACGCGGACGAGTGCTTCGTCCGCGTGTACCAGGGAGCGACGGGCGAGGTCATCTTCTCGCAGTACCGTTCGAGCTGCACCTGGTACGAGAACCCGATCGTCGCGGACACTGACGGCGACTTCAACGCCGAGCTCGTCGTGCCGTCGAACCTGAACTGCAGCCCCGGGGGCTGCCCGACTTGCGGCGTCCAGTGCGAGCTCAACGTCGACGCCGACCTCGTCGATCAGCTCTTCGCCGGCCTGCGCTGCGAGGTGGATGCGGACTGCCCCACGGCCGCCTCGACCTGCGACGAGGGCTACTGCCGCTGCGCGGCCGACGACGAGTGCTGCCCGGAAGGCGGCTGTGCCGAAGTGGGATGGCGGTGTGCGCCTCCCCCGGCGGGGACTCCTGGAGCCGGCAACACGTGTCGCGCTCGACACCCCGCCGGGACCTGGGGCATCCGCGTCTACAGCGATCACGCGGACCGTTGGGTCGACTCGCGGAGGATCTGGAACCAGCACGCCTACGCGGTGACCCACGTGAACGAGGACGGGACCGTGCCCGCGACGTCCGACGTCGCCCCGAACTGGCTGGAGCCCGGGCTGAACGACTTCCGAGCGAACGTCCAGGGCTCGCTCGACAGGTTGGCCTCGCCCGACCTCACCGTGGAGGGCGGATGGGATTGCGAGGCCGGTGGAGCCGTCGTCCTCAGAGCCACCGTCTGCAACCGCGGGACCGAGCCCGTGGGCGCGGGGACCGGCGTCGCCTTCACCGACCCCGAGGAGCTGATCTGCACGGCGGAGGTGGCCGGCATCCTCGAGCCGGCCGAGTGCGAGGACGCGACGTGCACATGGCCCGCCGACGCCGACCCGCCGCTCGACGTGGAGCGCGACGTCGCCATCGAGGTCGATCCCGACGGCGAGGTCCTCGAGTGCCACGAGGGCAACAACGCGGGCCACATCGACGACGTGAAGTGCGTGACGATCGAGTGATCAGCCCAGTCCGTAGCGGCGCAGCTTCTTCTGCAGGCCGAAGCGCGACAGGCCGAGCGCCCTGGCGGTCTTCGTCTGGTTCCCGCGCGACTCCCTGAGGGCCCGGCGGATCAAACGGCGCTCGAGGCGCTCGACCTGGGACTTGAGGTCGAGGTCGTCCGCGGCGGTCTCCTCGTCGGGCGAGCCCGCGGCGATCTCGGGCGAGAGGTGCTCCTCGAGGACCGCGTCGTCCGCGAGGACGAGGAAGCGCATGACCTCGTTCTCGAGCTGCCTGACGTTTCCCGGCCACGGGTAGGCATACAGCCGCGCCATGGCCTTCTTCTCCACGCTCACCGCGCGCCCGGACCCGTGCTTCTCGACGAAATGTGCGACGAGCTCGGGGATGTCCTCCTTGCGGTCCCTGAGCGCGGGCAGCTCGAGGGTGATGACGTTGAGGCGGTAGTAGAGGTCCTCGCGGAACTTGCCGGTCTGGACCAGCGCCCCGAGGTCGCGGTTCGACGCGGCGATGACACGGACGTCGACCTTGCGCGTCTCGTTCCCGCCCACCGGCCGCACCTCGGACTCCTGCAGCACGCGCAGGAGCTTCGCCTGCATCGCGACGCTCATCTCGGCGACCTCATCGAGCAGGAGCGTCCCCTCGTTCGCCGCCTCGAACAGGCCCGTGCGCGTGCGGTCTGCGCCGGTGAAGGCTCCGCGGACGTGCCCGAACAGCTCGCTCTCCAGGAGCGTCTCCGTGAAGGCGCCACAGTTGACCGGGATGAACGGCCGCGCCCGCCGCGGCCCGTTGTAGTGGATTGCCCTGGCGACGAGCTCCTTGCCGGTGCCGCTCTCGCCGTGGATCACCACCGAGACGTCCGCGTCGGTGACCCGGTCGATCAGCCGCAGCACGTCGCTCATGGCGCCCGATCGTCCCACGAGGTCCTCGTACCGGTACTTCGTCTCGAGCGCCTCGAGGCTGCGATCGAGCGCGCCGCGCATCTGATCGAGGGCCGATCGCTGGCTCTCCACCGTGCGCTCGAGGCGGCGGTTCAGCGCCTCGATCCGGCGGGCGCGCCGGCGGTTCTCCGCGTGCAGGCGCGCGTTCTCGATCGCGATCGCCGCCTGGTCGGCGAGCTCGTGCGCGAGCTCGACGTCGGCCGGCCCGAACACCCCCGGCCGGTAGCGGTCGTCGAGGTAGAGCGCTCCCAGGATCCCTCCATGGACGCGAAGCGGCACCGCCAGGACCGAGCGGAGCTTGAAGCTCTGGACGCTCGCCGTGCTCTCGAAGCGCCCGTCGGTGAGCGCGTCGACCGCGACCACCGGATCGGCGCCCAGGGCCACGCTCTGGGCGATGGACCGCGAGAGCTGCAGCTCGTCGCCCTGCAGGCCGGCGCGCGAGAAGTTCCGCGCCGAACGGATCGCCAGGGCACCGTCCTTTCCGCGGATGAGCAGGAATCCCCGGTCTGCCTCCAGGAGCTCGATTGCGGTGTCGAGGATGTACTCGAGCAGGATCGGAAGCCTGAGCTCGCTCGCCAGACGTTTGGTCACGGCCGACAGCCGGCGCCAGACAGCGTCATCGCGCGCCGTTGCGTCGCCCGCCTCCCGCGAGACGTGCGGCGGCCTGGCGGTGAGCTCTGCCGCGGCCAGCTCCGACGCAACTCGACGCTCCGGGTCGTCGAGGAAGCTCTGGCGGTACACGTCGGGCACGGAGGCGAGGAGCAGACGCGTGGCCTCGGCCGCGATCCGACCCGCCTGCCGCAGACCGGCGACGTCGCCCCGGGACTGGGCGACGCGCGCCACGACGCCGGCCGCTCTGAGCACCAGGTCCCGGTGACCGAGGCGCCCAGCACGCTCGCTCGCCCGCTCGGCGGCCTCGGCGGCGCCATCGAGCTCGTTCGTCTCGAGCCCGATGCGCGCGTCGAGCAGGTCGAGCCGGATCGCCAGCTCACCCGTGGCCCCCGATCCCGCAGCGGCCACCGCGCGATCGCGCTCGGCGCGCGCCGCTTCGAGGTCGTCCTCCGCGAGGGCCAGCTCGGCGCCCGACAGCCGAGCGAACGCGGCGTCGCGGGGGCTCGAGACCGACTCGAAGATCGCGGCCGCCTCGCGATACCTGTCCGCCGAGGCCCGTACCTCGCCCTTGCGTCGATGGATGTCGCCGAGGTTCATCGTGACGTAGCCGCGTACGATGGCGTCCCCTGCCGCGTCGGCGGAGCGCATCGCGCGCAGGTTGGCCTCGGTCGCCGCTTCGGCGTCACCGAGGAAGAAGAGGAGGTTGGCGTAGTTCGCGAGGGCGCCGGCGATCTGGCGAGTCGCCCCGAGCCTGGCGAGGATCTCGATCGCCCGCCGGTACGCCGGCAAGGCCTCGCCGTACCGGCCCCCGTCGACGAGCGCGGAGCCCAGGTTCACCGTGTACGTCGCCTCGCCGTGCACGTCCCCGGCCTCGCGGGCGATGCGGGCAGCCTCCTGGTACCGCCCCGCGGCCCCGGCGGCCTCGCCGCACATGTGCAACGCGGTGCCTTCGAGCGACAGGGCGCGCGCCTCGAGCCGCGCATCCCTGGCCGTCCTCGCGAGCTCGCCCGCGCGCGCGAACGCCTGGCCTGCCTCGCGGTGGTCGCCGGCGCGAAGGCGCACGAGACCCACGACCTCCGCGTGGGCCGCTCGCGCATCCGGCGCTCCCGCGGGGTCATCGGACCCGAGAAGCTCCATCGCCCGCTCGAGGTCGCCCGCGTCGAGCGCGAGCCGCGCCGCCAGGGACCGGGCCTCGAGCGCGACCGACCGCTCGCCTCCGGGTGCGAGGAGCCGCGCCAGCCGCCTCTGGGCGGCAGGAGCGTCGCCCATCCGACGGGCGACCTCGGCGTCGAGGAGCCCCACCGTGTCGTCGTCCTGCGGCGCTCCGGCCAGCGTCTCGCGCGCGGCCGCGTATTCGCCGGCTCGCGCCTGAAGGGCCGCGAGCGTGACCGCCGCCGCGCCGCGCCTGGCCTCGGGCAGGCGGCCCTGCGCGGCCCGCATGTGGCGGATCGCGGCGGGCAGGTCCCCGCGGGCCGCGGCCGCTTCGGCCGCCTCGAGCGCGAGCTCCGCGGCCTCGGCGCCGAGCCCGGCGCCGAGCGCGTGAAGCGCGCGGCGCTCGGGGTCCTGCACCACGCCGAGCGCCGCCCGGTGCAGCCGAGCCTCGCGCTCCGCTCCGGCGCGGCGCAGGGCCGCGGCGGCGACCGGCAGCCGGACGACCGCGAGATCCTCGAGCGGGATCTCGCACAGGCCCAGACGCGAGAGCGACGCGATCCGCCGAGCGCACTCGGCTGAGTCGATCTCGAGGACCTCCGAGGCGGCGGACCCACCGTTCGCCTCGAGGACCGCGAGCGCCGCGAGCGTGTCGGCGAGATCGGCCCCGAGCGCCGCGACCCGCGCGTCCATCGCGAGCTCGAGGCTCCTGGGCAGCGCGAGCTTGGGCACGGTCGTCCGGGCGAGCTCCGAGATCGGTCGGTCCCGGACCATGGCGAGCAGGGCCTCCTCGACCAGGAGCGGCAGGCCGCCAGTTGCGTCGAGGAGCGACTGTGCGAGCTTCTTCGGTGCGGGACCGGCGATGATCGCCTCGAGGAATGCCTCGATCTCGCGCAGCCCGAAGGGGGCGAGCTCGATCGCGCCGGCGGTGCCCGCGTCGACCTCGGCCACGACCGAGAGCGCGACGCCGGGATCGGGAGTGGCTCGTTCGAGGTGGGCCACGAGAGCCCTCGCCTCTGGCGAGTCGCCGGGGTCCAGGTGAACCACTCGAGGGCCCGCAATCCCACCCCAGCGAGCTTCGCTCGCCGGGGACCCCGGGTTCCCACCCCAGCGAGCTTCGCTCGCCGGGGACCCCGGGTTCGCCGGGGCCAGCAGGCGCTCGCCGACCGCCAGCGGATCGGCTGGGCACGAGAGGGCGGAGGCGAGGACGGCGACCGAACCGCTCGTCTCGTGGGCCGCCGGCCTGCCCTCGGTGGCCGCCTCGAGCTGCAGCCTCCGCCAGGCTTCGCGGACGAGCCTCGTCCGTCCCGAGCCGAAGCCGCCCGCGACTCGCGCGACGATGGGCCCGGCCCCTTCGAGCGAAGCTCGGATGCGGCAGAGGAGATCGTCGAGCTCCTTGCGCCTTGCGACCAGGCCCACCGAGCGCACCCACCCGACGCGCGCCTCCGGCGTGTCCGTCTCGCTCTCGGAGTCGACGACACCCGTGACCTCCCTCGCGGAGCGGCCCAGCCGCGATGCGCGCGCGAGGTCGGCCGCCACCGAGCGAGCGGACGCGTGGCGGGCACCAGGGTCCGCGAGAAGCAGGCGCCCGACGACCCTCGCGAGGCCTCGATCGATCCCGGGGCACAGCTCCTCGAGCGACGGAGCGTCCGCGGCGAGGATCGCGCCGAGGACCGGGCGCAGGTCGCCGCCCTCGGGCACCGCGAACGGCAGGCGTCCGCTCGCGACCCTGTAGAGGACGACGCCGAGCGCGTACAGATCGCTGCGAACGTCTCCGCGCGCTCCCAGGGCCTCGGGCGCCAGGTAGGGCAACGAGCCTGCGACGAGCCCGTCCTGGACCGACCGGCGGCGCGAGAGCCCGAAGTCGACCAGCCGCACTGCCGCCGGTTCGTCGGAGGGGACGACCAGGTTGGCCGGCTTGACGTCGCGGTGGAGGATCCCCTTGCCGTGGACGAACGCGAGGGCGCGGGCGACTCCGATTCCCAGCTCGACCGCGAAGCGCCCACGCCGATCGAGATCGTCCCCGAGCGCGTCGGCGGCCTCGTCTGCGTTGCGCCCCGGGACGAACTCGGCGGTGAAGAAGGCCGTGCCCCGAGCGAGGCCGGTCGTCAGGTCGCCGCCGGCGGCCGTCACCCTGTCGATCTCGAAGACGCGGGCCAGGTTCGGATGGCTCAGTCCCGCCAGCTCCGAGAACTCCCAGCGAAGGAGCGCCGAGTCCGCGCCGGGACCGATTGCCTTGAGCGCAAGGAGCCTCGACTCGTGGTGAAGATCCTCGACCAGGAGGACGCGGCCCGAGCTTCCTCGCCCGAGTGGGCGGACCACCCGATAGCGCCCGTTGATGGGCGGAGATGCCAACGGCGATGGCGGCGTCTCGGATGGCAGGACAGGCTAATTGCGGCACGAATCGGTGGGATCTGTCAATCAGGTTGACGCTAGCGCCGGCGGGGGGGTGGCGCGCCGTAGCGGAACCATCGAGCTCGCGCCTTGCGGAACTCCTCCTCGCCTGGGGCCCAGGTCCCGGCGATCTCGTCGAGCGAGGCGTCGGCCTCGATCCCCTTTCTGACCTCGGCGCTGCCGGTGAGGAGGTCGATCGCGGGGATGTCGCCCACGAACTCGTACGGCTTCGCGCGCCAGGCGAACTTGTCCGGGTGGACCTTCCGGATGGCCCTCAGCACGCCCACGCCCGTGCGGAACGGCTTGAAGGCGTTCGTGTCGAGCACGTGGAGCTGGCATCCCCCGCAGACCTGGCCGGCGAACTTGTGGAACGTCGGGCGGAAGCTCAGCGGGCGGAAGGCGCAGCCCGGTAGCTGGTCCTTGGCCAGTAGCTGCGCCAGCCGATTGCCGTCGAGCCAGGGCGCTCCGAAGATCTCGAACGGTCGAGTCGTCCCGCGGCCCTCGGACACCTCGGTCGCCTCGAGCAGACACATCCCGGCGTACACGCGCGCCGTCGAGATGTGCGGCATGTTCGGTGAAGGCAAGACCCACGGCAGCTCGGTCTCCTTGAACTGCATCGAGCGGTTCCAGCCCGTCGCCTCGAGGATGTGGACGAACGCGGACTTGTTCGCGTCCGCCGCGAGCCCCGTGAGCAGCTCCCCGATCGTGAGGCCGTGCCGCACCGCGACCGGCCGGAGCCCCACGAACGACGTGAACCCGCGGGACTGCGGCGCGCCCTCGACGATCGTCCCACCGAGCGGGTTCGGACGGTCGAGGACGAGGATTGCCTTGCCCCTCGAGATCGCCCGCTCCATCGCGAGGACCGCCGTCCAGACGAACGTGTAATAGCGGACCCCGACGTCCTGCAGATCGATGACTAGCAGGTCTGCCCCGGCGAGCATCTCGTCGCGCGGCGTGAGGCTCTCGAACGAATCGCCGTACACGGAGTAGATGGGCGCTCCGGTGACCGGGTCGGGCGCGTCGGCCACGCCCTCCATGTCCTGCGCCGCGCCACCGAAGCCGTGCTCGGGCCCGAGGAGCGCCATGATCTTCGCGCCTGCCGCGACCAGGACGTCGCGTGCATGGCGCAGGGAGGAGTCGACGCTCGCGGGGTTCGCGAGGAGCGCCACCTTGCGACCGCGGACGAGGCGAGCCTCCTCGAAGCCGAGGCGATCGAGGCCCGTCTGGATCATCCCGGCGCCGCCCTGCGGATCTCGGCCCGGCCGCCGGTCTCGTCGAGCGTCACCTCGATGTGCTCGTCCGCCCGCGCCTCGACGACCTTGCCCACGTAGTCGGCGCGGATCGGCAGCTCGCGCCCGCCGCGGTCCAGAAGGACCGCGACCTCGATGACCCGCGGCCGCCCGTAGTCGAGCACCGCATCGACGGCGCAGCGGATCGTTCGGCCGGTGTACAGCACGTCGTCGACGAGGACGATGACCTTGCGGTGGACGTCGAACGGGAGCTCGGTCGGTCCGATGACGGGCTTCGCGAGCGCGTAGGGCGCGTCGTCTCGATACAGCGTGATGTCGACCGCGCCGATCGGCGGCTCGATCCCCTCGACCTCGCCGATCAGCCTCGCCAGCCGCCCCGCAATCGGCACTCCGCCCCGCCGGATCCCCACGAGCGCCACGTCGGCCGCCCCCCGGTGGCGCTCCGTGATCTCGCCGGCGATTCGCCGCAGCGCCCGCGCTATTGCCTCCGAGTCGAGCACAACCCGCGCGTCACCCGGCATGCCCATCCTTCTACCCACCGCCCAGCTTCCGCGTCAATCGGCGCGGTGTAGGGCGCCCTCTCACGCCCATCATACGCCCTGGGCTTCTGAGCCCAGGCTCGGGCCGCGTTTCTGATACGATCCACTCCGTGCGCGCAGCCCAGCTCCGGGGGCTCGCCGCCGGGGTCGTCCTCGCGGTGACACTGCTCCAAGGCTCGCCGGCCCGCGGGCAGGACATGACGGCGTCCCGGCGACACTTCGAGCGAGCGGAGGCGCACTACCAGCGGGGAGAGTACCAGCAGGCGTTCCACGCCTACGAGGCGGCGTACGTCGCCGCGCCCTTGCCCGACTTCCTGTTCAACATGGGGCAATGCCAGCGCAAGCTCGGCAACCGCCAGCGCGCGATCGAGCTGTACGAGCGCTTCCTCGAGAGCTCGAACGACCCCGACAGGCGAAGGGTCGCCCGGCAGGTGCTGGACGAGATCCGGGACCGACCCGCCGCCGCGGCAGGCCCGCGTCCAGCGCTCGCCGCCGGGGGCGTCGCGGATCCGGGCACGACGACGTCCGAGGGGCCCGGTCCGGCGCCCGCGCCCGAGGATTCGCCCGATCGGCCGGGCCCTCTGGCGAGGATCCGGCTGGCCACGTGGCTCGTGCTCGGCGGCGGAGGGGTGCTCCTTGGCGTGGGCGGCTACTTCGGCTTGAGAGTCCTCGATGCTCAAGACGAGCTGGATTCGATCGACTGCACCTCGGAGGGACCGCGGTGCCTCCGGATCGAGGACGAGGCCGACGGCGACTTCACGAAGCAGATCGTGTTCCAGACGCTCGGTGGAGCGGCGCTGGCCCTGACGGCCGTGCTGGCCATCCTGGACATCACTGCGACGCCGCCGGCTCGGGGCGAGGCGTTCCTCCTGCCGAGCATGGCTTCGGGGCGCTTGATGCTGGAAGGGGGAGCTCGATGGTGAGGGGAACCGTGATCCTGGCGGCAGGCCTTGCCTTCTCGGTCGGGTGTAGCTGCGGGCTCGATGCGAGCAAGGTGCACGTCCTTCGCTGTGACCAGGAGTCGGACTGTGACTCGCCGCTGAGGTGCGTTGGCGGCCTCTGCCAGCAGGTGGACTCGGGCCTCGGGGACTCGGGCGCGGCCGACTCGGGCGCGCCGGACTCGGGCGCGCCGGACTCGGGCCCTCGTGACTCGGGGTCGGGTTGCCGGGATGGCTGCGGTCCGGACCAGACCTGCGTGGAAGGCCGGTGCGAGTGCGAGGAAGATCTCACCTCGTGCGGCGACGACTGCGTCGACACGACGGCGAGCCCTCTTCATTGCGGCGGGTGCGACCAGCCCTGTGGCATCGACGAGCAATGCTCGGAGTCGGCGTGCGTGTGCAGCGAAGGAACGCGGTGCGACGACGAGTGCGTCGACCTCGACGAGGACGACGAGAACTGCGGCGAGTGCGGTCACGAGTGTCGCGACGGCGCCGAGTGCGAAGGCGGAGACTGCTTCTGTCAGGACGGCGCGTTGACATACTGCACCGATCGCTGCGTCGACACCGACATCGACTCGCTTCACTGCGGCGGTTGCGGCCTGTCGTGCGCGGCGGGCGAAGAGTGCGAGGATTCGGCCTGCGAATGCGTCGCCGAGTGGGGCTACGAGGACTGCGGCGGGACCTGCGTCAGGGTCGCCACCGATCCCGACAACTGCGGCGAGTGCGGCGCGGAATGCCCGGGCGACGAGGTGTGTCGGCGCGGCAACTGCGGCGAGGAGTGCGGCGACGCCTTGAGGAACTGCGATCGATCATGCACCTCGTTGACCTCCGATCCGGAGAACTGCGGCGAGTGCGGGGAAGCTTGTGACCTCGACGAGGTCTGCAGGCAGGGCGAGTGCGAGGACGACTGCGGTGATCTCGACGAATGCGGGCGAGCGTGCGTGAACTTCGCCGGCGACCGCTACAACTGCGGCGGCTGCGGGAGGACGTGCGACTCGGACCAGGACTGCGATGAGGGGCAGTGCGAGGACAAGAGCTGAGGGGAAAGTGGCCTGCCGAGCCTCGCTGAAAGTGGCCCTTCCGCAAGGGCCACTTCGGCGATAGGACGGGTGCATGTCGAGGAGAACGGAGCTCGCGACGTGCAGTCTCTGCGAGGCGGCCTGCGGGATCTCGGTGCAGCTCGACGAGGACCGGATCCTCCGGATTCGCGGCGACGAGGAGGACCCTCTCAGCCGCGGCTACGTCTGCCCGAAGGCGCTCGCGCTCGCCGACCTGCACGTCGATCCAGATCGACTGCGCCACCCCATTCGCCGCTGCGGCGACCGGTGGGAGCCGATCGGCTGGGACGAGGCCCTGGACCTGGCCGCGACACGCCTGGCCCAGATCCGGCGCGCAAACGGGCCGGATGCGGTCGCCGTCTACCTCGGCAACCCGACGATTCACAGCTTCGGAGCGGCGCTGTTCTCGCTGCTCCTGGTCCAGGGGCTGAGAACGAAGAACTTCTTCTCGTCGAACTCCGTCGACGGACTTCCGCGGCTGTTGACCTCGTTCCTCGTGTACGGCTCGCAGGCCGTCATGCCCATCCCGGACATCGACCGGACGAGCTTCTTGCTCATCGTCGGCGCAAACCCGGTGGTCTCGAACGGGAGCGTGATGTCCGCCCCGGGCGCCGCCCGGCGGCTCGAGGAGATCAAGGCGCGCGGTGGACGGATCGTCGTCGTGGATCCCCGCCGCACCGAGACCGCCGAGCTCGCCGGCGAGCACGTCTTCATCAGGCCCGGCACGGATGCCTTCCTCCTCCTCGGGCTCCTCCACACGATCTTCGAGGAGGGCCTCGAGTCCCCCGGGCGGCTCGAGGCGATGTGCGACGGCCTGGACCGGGTCCGCGCGATCGCGCGAGGGTTCGCGCCCGAGCGGCTGGCGCCGGTCCTGGGAATCGAGGCGGTAGAGATCAGGGCGCTCGCCCGGGACTTCGCCCGCGCTCCGTCGGCGGTCTGCTACGGACGAATGGGCACCTGCACGCAGGAGTTCGGGACGCTCTCGAGCTGGCTCATCGACGTCCTCAACACCGTCACGGGAAACCTCGATCGCATCGGTGGGGCGATGTTCACGACGCCTGCGGTCGACCTGGTCGCCCTGGCGGACAGGCTCGGGCAGCGGGGCCACTTCGCTCGGTGGCGAAGCCGCGTGAGGGGTCTGCCCGAGTTCAACGGAGAGCTGCCGGTCGCGGCCTTTGCAGGGGAGATGGAGACGCCGGGCGACGGCCAGATCCGGGCGCTCGTCACCCACGCGGGCAACCCCGTCCTCTCGCTGCCGAACGGGCGCCGCCTGGAGCGCGCGCTGTCGGGCCTCGAGTTCATGGTGTCGATCGACATCTATCTCAACGAGACGACGAGGCACGCCGACCTGATCCTGCCGCCCACCTTCGGCCTCGAGCACGACCACTACCCGCTCGTCTTCCATTCCCTGTCCGTGCGCAACGTCGCCAGGTACTCCCGGGCGGTCTTCCCGAGGGCGCCCGCGGCGCGGCACGACTGGGAGATCCTGCTCGACCTGACGCGAGGTGTGCTCTCGCGCGGGAGGCTCTCCGAGCGGCTCGCCTCCCTCGGGCTCGGCGCCTTGCACCTCGTGGGCCCTCGGGGGATTCTGCGCCTCCTGCTGCGGCTCGGACCGCACTCGATCACCTTCGATCGACTGCGAGCCGAGCCTCACGGCATCGACCTCGGTCCGCTCGAACCGCGCATGCCGGGCCTGCTCGCGGGGCGGCGGATCCAGCTCGCGCCCGGTCCGCTCGTGGCCGACGTCGAGCGGCTCGAGCGTTCTCTCGCGGCCGAGCGGGCGGGAGCTCGGCCGCTGACGCTCATCAGCCGGCGGCTCCTGTCGAGCAACAACTCGTGGATGCACAACTCGCCGAAGCTCGTGAGGGGGCGCGATCGCTGCACGCTCCTGGTGAATCCGGCGGACGCTGCGCGCCGCGGTATTCGACCGGGCGACCGCGTCCGGATCGTCTCGCGCGCGGGCGCGATCGAGGCCCCCGTCGTGATCTCCGACGAGGTGGCGCCCGGCGTGGTGTGCCTGCCGCACGGGTTCGGGCACGCGCGCGATGGCACGCGCCTCGCGGTCGCCTCGCGCCAGCCGGGCGTGAGCATCAACGACGTCGTCGACGATGGCCCGGTCGACGGGCTTTCGGGGTGCTCGAGCTTCGTCGGCACGACCGTCGAGATCGAGCGGGTGGCGGCCGACAACGAGCAGGCGGCCGAGCCGACGTGATCGCGTTCACGACGTACCGGCTCTTCTGGTCCCGCCCGGGTCACCCGTCCCGTGCGGCGTGCACTCGCGTGGGCAGTCGGCGCGAGAACTTCGCGGCTTTCTCCGGTGGCACTCCGGGTGCACCCGCAAGGCCGGCCGTGTGCCGCCGTCTTCCGGCTCTCTTGCTGGTCCTGGCGCTGGCTTCTTGCCAGGAAGGGTCGGTCGCGACCGGGCCGGCCGTTGACGCGGGCGCCGACGGCGATTCGGACGGGGACTCCGACTCCGACTCGGACTCCGACTCCGATGCCGACGCGGACGGTGATGGGGACGCGGATCCAGGCGCGGATGCGGGACCCGAGGGCCCCGCCGGCAGCTTCTGGCGGATCGAGCGACCCGCCGACTCCGAGCGGACGTGGCTCGTCGATCCCGGAGGCAACCGGACGTTCCTCCTCGGCGTGAACACGGTGATGCGGAACACCACCCGCGACGGACAGCCGCGCTGCGCGGGCATCGTGGACTACATCCGCCGAACCGATCCGAGCACCGCGGCGCACCTCGAGTGGGCGCGGCTCTCGGACGGAGAGAGCGGAGGCCAGGAGGTCCGAAGGCCGTACGGGTTCAACTCTGTCGGTGCCTGGAGCGAGCCCAACGACTTCGACGACGGGGGCGGCGACTCTTACATGATTCGCCCGCCCGAGGCGGGCGGGCCCGGGGCGCCGTACATGGTCGTCCTGTCCACGACCCCAGGGGGCGCCGACCGCGCGCTTGCGGACGAGGGCGGCTCGGTCCTCGAGAACGGCGTCGGGGGCGAGATCGTCGGGGATCCATGGAACCCGACGTTCCTCGCCGACCTCGACGCGATGGTCGCGCGGGACGTCTCACCCCGCAGGGACGACCCCCGCCTGCAGATGTGGTTTCTCGGCAACGAGGACGGGATGTTCGACATGGCCTCCCACGACGAGGGCGTTCGCGACTTCCGTCGCTGGCTGTGGTCGCCCGTTCCCGCCGGGTCCAGCATCGATGCGCCGCTCTGCGCTCGCCACGCGCTCGCCGCGTTCCTGCGCGAGAGGCACCCAGACATCGCGGCGCTGAACGCCGCCTGGGAGTCGAGCCACGCCGACTTCGCATCGATCGTCGATGCCGGACCTCGCCCCGTTCCGTACGAGCACGACTGCAACCTGCCCTGCCGTGAGGACCTGCAGCGCTTCGTCCACGATCGGCTCATCACCCAGTGGGTGAGGGCGGTGACCACGCGCGTGCGCGCGGCCGACCCGAACCACCTCGTGGCCTCGCCTCGCCTCGCCCTCGGCGGCTCATCGAGATATCGCTTCTGGGCGCCACGGAGCGGCGACGACCCCGACATCTGGGTCGACAGCGGCAACGCCGTGGGCACGGACACGGACCAGGTGACCTACTGCCCGTTCGACCTGCTCGGTCGCGACGGCGACGCGGGCTTCGACGTGGTCGCGGTCAACGTCTACGACGGCGACGCCACCTTCGAGCGCCCCTGGTTCACCGACGGCATCCACAAGATCCAGGATCTCTCGGGGCTGCCCGTGATCGTCAGCGAGTTCTCGGTGCGCGCCCGGATCGAAGGCTGGTCGAACCGGGGCGGCGCCGGCGCCTTCGTGCCCGACGACGACGGCACGGACGACCAGATCCAGCGCGGGGCGCGATACCAGTCCCAGATCGACCAGCTCATCGGGTTCCGGCACATCATCGGAGCGAGCTGGCACGCCTGGAGCGACCGCTACATGCCGGACGACGAATCCTTGCAGATCGACATGGGCCTCGCGCAGTGCGCCGACCCCGCGCGCGGGATGGAGGCGGGCGAGCGCTGGCCCGAGCTCGACGACCGCATCGCCGAGACGAACACGGCGATCATGGATCTGATCGCGGCGAAGACCGGGTTGTGATCGGATTGATTACTGTCCGACGACCTGAGCGCGCATCGGGCCGACGAGGCCCAGAAGCTCGTTCTTCTCGGCGTCGGCGATGTGCGCCTCGTCGAGCGCGGCCGTCAGATCCTCGATGAGGGCGTCGAAGTGGGCGTCGGTCAGGTGCATCCCGTGGTGCGCCTCCTCCATGGAGCGGCCGTTGTACTGGCACTCGCCGCCGCCGAGGTGACAGAGGTGATCGGTCATCGCGGTCTCGAAGCTCTCGCGGTTCACGCGGCGGAAGAAGCGCTTGATCCTGCGGTCCGCCAGCACCTTTTCGGCGAAGCCGTGGACCACGGCGGCGATTGCTTCGCGTCCGCCCAGCCTCTGGGCGAGGCTAGGAGGAGGCGGAGGCGGTGCCGGAGGCTCGGGAGGGGGAGCCGGCGGAGTCGCCTCCGGGGCCGGCTGGTCGTTCTGGACGACGTCCGCCGCCGTGTTGGTGTCGCCGGATTCCTCCGACCCTCCCCCGCAGGCCACGAGCGCCAAAGCCGTCATCACAACCAGCACCAACGTCACGGTTCTCACGATCACTCTCCTTGCTAGAGACTCGGCCCCTCTGGCCGGCGGAGCGCGAGGTTTCCATCAGCCCCCTCGCCAGTCAACGCCGTTCTTTGCGGTACTAGCATCCTGCGTCCGCTCGGGTATGCTCCCGGCCTCCCGATGATTCCACGCTACAGCCGGCCGGCCCTCCAGCGGATCTGGTCCGCGGAGCACAGGTACGCTTCGTGGCTGCGAGTGGAGCTGGCCGCGTGCGAGGCGATGGAGGAGGCCGGAATCGTCCCGGCCGGGACGGCCGCCTCTATCGCGCCCAGGGTCAAGCTGCGCCCCGGCCGAATCGAGGAGATCGAGGAGACGACCCGGCACGACGTGATCGCGTTCTTGACCCACGTCGAGGAGCAGGCCGGTCCGCCGGCGCGATGGCTCCATCGCGGCATGACCTCGTCGGACGTCCTCGACACCGCTTTCGCGCTGCAGCTCACGGAGGCGGTCGACGAGATCCTCCGGGGCATCGACGCCCTGTGCTCGGCCCTGCGCGAGCGCGCGATCGAGCACCGCGGCACCGCGATCATCGGCCGAACTCACGGGATCCACGCCGAGCCGACGTCCCTGGGCCTGGTGTTCGCGGGTCTGTACGCGGCGCTCGGCCGCGACCGCGCCCGGCTGGCCCTGGCACGAACGGGCATCGCGTACGGCAAGATCTCCGGAGCGGTGGGGACCTTCGCACACCTCGATCCCGCGATCGAGCGAGGCGCGCTTCGTCGCCTCGGGCTCGAGCCCGAGCCGGTGGCGACCCAGGTCGTTCCACGCGATCGTCACGCGCAGCTCCTCTGCGTGCTGGCGCTCACCGCCGCCTCGATCGAGCGTTTCGCGCTGACGGTTCGACACTGGCAACGCACCGAGGTCCTCGAGGCCGAGGAGCCGTTCGAGAAGGGCCAGAAGGGCTCCTCGGCCATGCCGCACAAGCGAAACCCGATCCTGAGCGAGAACCTCTGCGGCCTGGCGCGGATCGTCCGAGCGGCAGTCGCTCCCGCCCTCGAGGATGTCGCGCTCTGGCACGAGCGAGACATCTCGCACTCGTCGGTCGAGCGGATGATCGCGCCCGACGCCACGGCCACGCTCGACTTCATGCTCGCGCGCGCCTGCAAGCTCGCCCAGGGCCTCGTCGTCTATCCGGAGAACATCCAGCGAAACCTCGAGCTGACGGGTGGGCTCGTCTTCTCGGAGGGGGTCCTGCTCGCGCTGGTCGACGCGGGCATCGGGCGCCAGGAGGCGTACGTCATGGTCCAGCGGAACGCCATGCGCGCGTGGGCCGGCGAGGGAGGATTCCAGGAGCTGCTCGAGAAGGACCAGGAGGTCATCGGTGCCCTCGGTGCCGAGAAGCTCCGGCGCTGCTTCGACCTCGGACTGGCTCTGCGCCACGTGGATGCGATCCTCGAGCGCGTCCTGTCCCCTGAGGAGGCATGATGGTCGACGAAAGAGCGCTCACGGACGCGCTGCCGAGGACGCTGTCGAAGACCGACCTGCACGGCCTGGGGGCCTTGGTCGAAGGCAAGGTGCGCGACAGCTACGTGAAGGGCGATCGCCGCACGATCGTGGCGACGGACAGGCTCTCCGCGTTCGACCGAGTCGTCACGACGCTGCCGTTCAAGGGCCAGTGCCTCAACCAGCTCGCCGCCTGGTGGTTCCGCGAGGTGTCGGGGTTCGCGGCGAATCATCTGATCTCGACGCCGGATCCGAACGTCTCGGTCGTCCAGGAGTGCGAGCCTCTCGCGGTCGAGATCGTGATCCGCGCGTACGTCACTGGCGTCACCTCCACCTCGATCTGGTTCGCGTACGAGAAGGGTGAGAGGGTCTTCTGCGGTCACCGCCTCCCCGATGGCCTGCGCAAGAACCAGCGTCTGTCGGAGCCGATCATAACGCCGTCGACGAAGGCCCCCAAGGGCCAGCACGACAAGAGCGTCTCGCGCGCCGAGCTCCTGGCCTCGGGTGCGGTCCGTGAAGAGGACTTCGACGCCGCCGCCCGCGCCTGCATGAAGGTCTTCGAGCACGGAGCACATCACCTCGCCTCGCGAGGCCTCATCCTCGTGGACACGAAGTACGAGGTCGGGCGGCGCGCGGACGGCACGATCGTGATCATCGACGAGGTCCACACGCCCGACTCGTCGCGCATCTGGTGGGAGGAGGGCTACCCTGCGGCGTTCGACGGCGGCCGGGAGCCGGAGGGGCTCGACAAGGAGTACGTCCGGCGCTGGCTCAAGGAGGCCCACTACGCAGGGGAGGGCCCGCCCCCGACCGTGCCCGATGCCGTACGCGTGGAGGCGGCGCGCCGCTACCTCGAGGCGTACGAGGTCATCACCGGGCGACCGTTCGAGCCGGACCTGGCCGATCCGCTTCCGCGCATTCGCCGGAACCTGGGGGTGGGGTCGTGATCGCCAGGGTGCACGTGACGATCAAGCGCGACGTGCTCGACCCTCAGGGTGAGGCCGTCGCCGGGGCGCTGCGGTCGCTCGGCTACGCGGAGGTCGCGGGCGTCAGGGTCGGCAAGCTCATCGAGATCGATCTCGGCGCGACGCCGCCCGAGGACGCGCGCGAGAGGGTGGACCAGATGTGCCGCAAGCTCCTGGCGAACCTGGTGATAGAGGACTACCGTTTCGAGATCGACTGAGGCAAAAGGGCAAAGTGGGAAGGGTCAAGGGCGGGATCATCCGCGCGCGCCTCGAGTTCATGACCGACCGAATAGGGCCGGAGGCCGCGAAGGCCGTGGTCGCAGCGCTGGCGGCCGAGGATCGGCAGATCCTCGGCGAAGGCATCCTCGTCTCGCGGTGGTACCCTTTTGCGCTCCTCGTACGGCTCGACCATGCGGTGGCTGGCTCGTGCGGCGGCGAGAAGGCACTCGAGGAGCTCGGCGCCAAGTCGGCCGAGTTCCATCTGGGCGCGCTGTACCGCAACTTCGCGCTCGCGAACGCCCCGCACGACTTCTTCCGGAACGCCAGCCTGTCGCATCAGCTCTTTCACGATCGCGGATCGATGGAGTACGAGAAGTCGGGCGACGACTCCTGCTCGCTCAAGGTGCTGGGGCCCGATTTCGATCCAATCTACTGCCGGAGCGCCATCGGCTACTTCCGGCGGAGCGCCGAGCTCTGCGGCGGCCCCGGCGCGAGCGTGACCAAGCGCGCCTGCCGCGCGGACGGGGCTTCGGCCTGTGTGTACGAGATACGCTGGTAGGACCGGCTCCAACCTGGTCGCGTTCGCGGCGGCGGTACTCGCTGCCTGCTCGGGCGCCGGCGAAGGGGCGGACTCGTGCCGGACCATCGAGCACGCCCGCTGCGACCGGCAGGCCGAGTGCGAGGACTGGTCCGAGAGCACCCGCGACGAATGCTCACGGGATCGCGACGCTCGCTGCAAGGCCGGTGGCACCGACGCCGTGCGGGCGATGACCGGCGACGAGGTCGAGCGGTGTGCGGAGGCGATCGGCGGGGCCGGCTGCGAGGCCCTGGAAGCGCCGGAGTCGATCGATGGCTGCGAGGGCTTGACGATCGGCGCGCCCGACGGCGGGGAGCGCCAGACGAGCGACGCAGGCGAGGACGACCAATGAGATACTCGAAGATGCTGATCCCCACCGTGAAGGAGGCGCCGGCGGAGGCGATCTCGCCGAGCCACGTCCTGCTCCTGAGGGGCGGCTACATCCGGAAGCTCGGCGCCGGGATCTACAACTACTTGCCGCTCGGCCACAGGGTCCTATCGAAGGTCGCGCGCATCGTGCGCGAGGAGATGAACCGGGCCGGCGCGCAGGAGGTCCTGATGCCGGCGGTCCTGCCGGCCGAGCTCTGGCAGGAGACGGGTCGCTGGGACGCGTTCGGCGACGTCCTCTTGAGGTTCAAGGACCGCAAGGGCACCGACTTCTGCCTCGGCCCCACGCACGAGGAGATCATCACGGACATGGTCCGCCGGGAGGTGCGGTCGTACCGCCAGCTCCCGGTCAACCTCTACCAGATCCAGACCAAGTTCCGCGACGAGGCGCGGCCGCGCGGGGGGCTGCTCCGGACGCGCGAGTTCTTGATGAAGGACGCCTACAGCTTCGACGTCGACGACGAGGGCGCCGCGAGGAGCTTCGCCCAGATGAGGGAGGCGTACGAGCGGATCTTCACTCGCTGCGGGCTCACCTTCAGGATCGTGAGCGCCGACTCCGGCGCGATGGGCGGGTCCATGAGCGCCGAGTTCCAGATCCTCGCCGAGACCGGAGAGGACGCCATCGTGGCCTGCGACTCCTGCGACTACGCGGCGAACGTCGAGGTGGCCCAGGTCGCCTTGCCCCAGCGCCCGGCAGCCCCGGCCACGCTGGCGCCACTGAAGAAGGTCCCAACGCCGGGCAAGCGCACCATCGAGGAGGTCTCGACGTTCCTGGGGGTGGCGCCGCAGAAGATGCTCAAGACGCTGATCTACGTCGCCGGCCAGAGGGTCGTCACCGTCGTGGTCCGCGGGGACCACGAGGTCAACGAGGTCAAGCTCGCCCGAGCGCTGGGCATGAGCGAGGTGTTCCTGGCAACCGACGCCGACGTGGTACGCGCGACGGGAGCGCCGGTCGGATTCGCGGGCCCGGTTGGAATGAAGACAGAGGTCTACGCCGACCAGGCGGTCCAGGCGGTCTTCGACGGCGTGACCGGCGCGAACGAGGCCGGCGCGCACTACACGGGCGTCAACCCCGGGCGGGACTTCGCGCCGAGGTGGGCCGACCTGCGCAGCGCTGGAGAGGGCGATCCATGCCCCCGCTGCTCGGGCCACTACAAGGCCTACCGGGGGATCGAGGGCGGTCACATCTTCATCCTCGGGACACACTACTCGGCGAAGATGAAGGCGACCTATCTCGACGCCGCCGGCGTGGAGAAGCCGATCGTCATGGGCTGCTACGGGATCGGCGTCTCGCGCATCGTCGCCGCCGCGATCGAGCAGCACCACGACGCGGACGGGATTCGCTGGCCGCTCGCCATCGCCCCGTTCGAGGTCCTCGTCACGTCGGTCGGCGCCTCTGCCGAGGTCCGGGCCGCCTCGACCGAGATCTACGAGGCGCTGTCAGGCGATGGGTTCGAGGTCCTGTGGGACGACCGCGAGGAGCGGCCGGGCGTGAAGTTCAAGGACGCCGACCTCATCGGGATCCCCATACGCGTGACCGTGGGCGAGCGAGGTCTCAAGGAGGGCGTGATCGAGGTCAAGAGGCGAGACCAGAAGGAAGCGGCCCGCGTCACGCGCAGCGAGGCCGTAGCGCTGGTCGCCCAGATGGTTCGACGGGAACGGGGCTGAACCATGGCGGAGCCGAGGCGGCCCTGGACCGTTCTCGACAATGGCCCGCTCCAGCGTCTTGCCAGTCGGCTCTGACTCTCGTGCGTTCCTCGTCTTCGCGGGCGCTCTCGCGCTCGCGCTCTTCGTCGTGCCTCCCAGGACCGACGACCTCGACTGGCACCTCGCCGTCGGTCGGGACGTCGTTCGCGAAGGCGCCGTCCCGAGAGCCAACCGTTACTCGTTCACGGCGCCAGACCAGCCCTGGATCCACCACGGCTGGGGAGGGTCGGTCGTCCTGCACCTGGTCGAGCGCGCCGGCGGGTTCGCCGCCCTCTCGCTTCTCGCTGGTCTCCTCTTCGCCGCGAGCGTGACGCTCGTCTTCCTGCGAAGCCGATCGCTTCCGTGGACCACGGCGGCCGCGCTCCTCTTGCTCGCGTCCCACGCGCTCAAGCCCGACGCGCTCGCCACGAACATCGCGGCGGCGCTCGTGTGGCTCCTGGGAGACGATCGCCGCTCGCGCTGGGCGCCGTTCTCCATGCCTCTCTGGGCGAACGTGCACGGTAGCTTCCCGGTCGGCCTCGGCCTCATCGCCGCCGCCGATCTCGGCGCCCGCCGCATCCCGTGGCGCACCGCCGTCGCGGCGGTCCTGTGCCTGACGAGCCCCTACGGATTCGCCGCGTTCATTCCGGCGTGGCGCTACGCGTTCGATCCGCGCCTGCGATCGTTCCTGGGCGAGCTGGGCGCATGGCAGCCGCCCTCCGGCGCCGCCGCCGTCGTCCTCGCGATCTCGGTCGTCCTGGCGATCGTGCTTGCGGTGCATGCTCGACCCAGGCCCGTCGACGCAGTGGTCGCCGCGATCGCCGCAATCGCCGCATGGCTCGCGGTCCGGCACGTCGCCGTCTTCGCCGTCGTCGCCGGCGCGACCGTGGCTTCGACATCGAGTACCCCCGGCTCGAAGAGCAGCCGATTCTTTCTCGTCACCGGCCCGGCCCTCGTCGCGATCGTCGTGGTGGCATTCGTCGTCGATCCGCCCGGAACGCCACACCCGCCTTTCCCGACCCGCCTCCTGGCAGAGCCCCGCCCCGGCCGGCTCCTGCATCCTCACGCCTGGGGCGGCGCGCTCCTCGCCGCCGGCGTCCCGGTGGCGATCGATCCGCGAAACGACTGCTACCCTCCTCGCGTTCTCGATGACTTCCTCTCCATCCATCGTGGCCCGCGGGGCCTGGGCCGCTTCGTGCGCTGGCATCGCATCGACGGCGCCCTCGCGCCGTCCGGCTCCTCCATCGATCGCGGCCTGAGGGCGCTGGGCTTCCAGGTCTCGCGCGAGAGCCAAGGAGTCGTGCTCCTCCGACGGTAGGTATCACTACTTCCGTTCATGAGGTCGCCTCGGGCGGGATCCTCTGAGCCCGCCCCGTGATAGCCTGATCGGGCTTCCTTGGAGGTCGTCCCGATGTGCTTTCGTCTGATGCTCCTGTTGCCTTTCCTTCCGGTCGTTGGAGGCTGCGGCGCCGCGCGCGCCGTTGGCGATGACCCCGACGCGGGCGCTGACGCCGACGCAGACGTCGATGCGGACACAGACGCAGACGCCGACGCCGACACGGACGCGGACGCCGATTCCGACGCCGACGCCGACGCCGACGCGGACGGCGATTCCGACGGCGACGGCGACGGCGACGGCGAGCTATGCAACGGTGCAGACGACGACGGCGACGGCGAGATCGACGAGGGCAGCCCGGAGGAGGGCTTCTTCTGCGAGACGGGCCTGGTCGGTTCCTGCGCGCTGGGTCACACCGTCTGCGTCGGTGGCGCGCTGGACTGCGATCCCGACATCGAGCCCGAGGACGAGGACTGCGCGAACCCCGGGATCGACGACGATTGCAACGGCGTGACCGACGACGTGCCGGAGGTCGGCGGCGAGTGTGACACGGGCCTGGACGGCATCTGCGCCGAGGGCGAGCTCGCGTGCGAGGACCCGGAGCTCGTCTGCATCGCGGTCCGCGCTTCGACCCAGGAGATCTGTTCGAATGGCTCCGACGAGGACTGCAACGGCGAGGTCGACGAGGAGGGCTGCATCGACCGGACGCAGGTGATGCTCTGCGGCGTGAGCGGTCGCCCCGTCTCGAACTTCATCCCCGACGACCGTCCGGACCTCGTCGTCGTCAACGGATGCGACCCCGACGAGACCACCCAGGCTTTCTTCGTCACGCGCAACGGCGTGGGCAACGTGAACGGCCAGACGCTGCGCGACTATCTCGACGCCGGCGGCAACGTCATCACCGAGTACAGCACCACGCCCACGCTGTTCAATGCCGCGTTCGAGGAAGCCGTCGTCCAGGGCCGCGGCTACGGCGGCTGCATGGACAACGTGAACCCCGTCGTGCAGCTCAGCCCGGACGACCGATTCTGGCAGGACAACGAGTTCTCGGCGGAGGACCAGTCCGGCTGCGGGATGGACATGTCTGTCTACCCGGATATCACCCCGCTCGGAGGGTGGGACGCCTTCAGCGTCTCGCTCGCCTACCGCGACCGCGGCGCCGGACGTCTCTGGCTCGTCGAGGCCGACTGGCAGGACAACGAGAACTACTTCAGCGAGGAATCGACCTCCCTGATGCGCTACATGGTCGGCTGGCTGCCGTGACCTCGTTTCGGGGAGGTCGGGGGTGATGGCCGAGTGGCTTCGCGCGCACCTGCCCCGGTGGCTGCTTCACGAGGGCCCGCTGCAGATGGAGCACTGGCAGTGGCTCGGGCTCGTCGGCGGGCTGGCGATCGCGTGGCTCGTCGGCCGCGTCGCCGGGCGCGCGACGTCGTCCGTGCTTCGCCGACTGGTCGACCGCACCGCAGCCGCCTGGGACGACGAGGTCGTGCACCGTCTGGGCCCGCCGCTGACGATGGGCTGGACAATCGCGCTCTACTGGGGCGCGCGTCTAGGTCTCGACCTTCCCCGTCGCGTCGACTCGACGGTGGTCCGCTGCCTGCGCTCCGCGCTCGTCGTCGCCTTCTTCTGGGGCCTCGTGCGAACGGTGGACATCTTCGCCGGCGCGATCGGGCGGACCCAGTGGGCGTGCGCAAACCCAGCTTCGAAGTCGCTGGTGCCGCTCGGCGGCCGTGTCGCAAAGACGCTCGTCGTGATCATGGGGGTCATCATGGTGGTCGCCGACCTCGGCTATCCCGTGGCCAGCCTCCTGGCAGGTCTCGGCGTCGGAGGCATCGCCGTCGCGCTCGCCTCGCAAAAGACGGTCGAGAACCTCTTTGGCGCCTTCTCCATCGGCGTCGACCAGCCCTTCTGCGTGGGCGACTTCGTCCGGCTGGAGGGCCTGGTCGGCACGGTGGAGTCGCTCGGGCTGCGATCCACGCGGATCCGCACCCTCGATCGCACGCTGGTGAGCATCCCGAACTCCAAGCTGGCGGAGATGCAGAGCGAGTCGTACACCGCCAGGGATCGCATTCGCCTCGCCTGTGACATCGGGGTCGAGTACGGCACGCGGATCGAGCAGATGCGGCAGATCCTGGAGGGCTTCGGCCGCGTGCTGCGCGAGCACCCGAAGTTCTGGCCCGAATCGCACGTGGTGCGGTTCAAGGCGTTCGGGGAATCGGCCCTCGTGATCGAGGTGATGGCCTGGTTCACCACGAGCGATTGGAACGAGTTCATGGCCATCCGCGAGCAGATCCTCCTCGCCTTCATGCAAGTCGTGGAAGGCGCCGGCGCGTCGTTCGCCTTCCCCAGCCGGACCGTCTACCTGCGCCAGTCGTGATCAGGGTGCCTTGATTCCGAGCACGCCCCGGAGCGTCTCGAGCAGATCCCTGCGACTGAAAAGGTCCTCGACGTAGTCGAGCTCGTCGGTCTCGAGAACCAGCGTCGGGCAACGATCCCAGGTCTCGAACCACTCCTCGTACAACCGCTCGAGGCGCCTGAGGTACGGCATCGGAAGGGACGATTCGTAAGCCCGACCTCTCAGCCGGATCCGCTTGCGCAGCGTGCGCATCGAGCAGCGCAGGTAGATGAGGAGGTCCGGCGGGCGCAGCTCGGCGGCGAGCGTCCCGTACGCCAGCCGGTACAGGCCCCAGTCGCGGTCGTCGATGAAGCCCTCGTCGTGCAGGTTTCTTGCGAAGATCTCCGCGTCCTCGTAGAGAGTCCGGTCCTGCACGACGCCCCTCTGCTCCCGCTCGAGCAGCCGGTGCTGCGCGTACCGGTGAAACATGAAATGAAGCTGCGACCGGAACGCGTGCGCCCCCATGTCCGCGTAGAAGTCCTCGAGGTAGGGGTTCGCGGCCTGCCCCTCGAAGAACGGAACGAGATCGAACTGCTGTCTCAGCCACGCCACCAGGCTCGACTTCCCCGAGCCCATGTTCCCTGCGACGGCGATGTAGCGTGGCTTCGGACGCATCCCGGCTGGCGTAGCCGCCCGCCGCGCGGGTCGTCAAGACCCAGTCTTCGACGGTCAGGGCACGCGAAGCGCCGGGACGTACTGGCTGGCCACGGCCCAGATCGCGCCTGCCGAGATCGCGACGCCGTAGGGCACGTAGAGCGGGGCGCCCTGACCGAGCGCGGGGCGGTCCTTCGAGAAGCGGAGGACGCCCTTCGACCAGGCCCAGATGTTCCCCAGGGCGCGGCGGAGGTCCGACCGGGTCGCCGCCATGACCACCGCGAGCAGTCCGCCGAGGAGGGCGGCATACAGAAGCGCGAACAGCGCCAGGGGAAAGCCGAGGAACGCGCCGACCGCGGCCATCAGCTTGACGTCGCCGCCGCCCATCCCGCCGGCGAGGCCCGCCAGACCCATGACCATTCCGCAGACCAGTAGCCCGAAGAGCGAGCTGAGGGTCCCGGCGAGGCCATGGGAGACCCAGGCCAGAGTGATCGCGATCGCCATGGCAGGGAAGGTGAGAAGATCGGGGATCCGGCGCGACCGCAGATCCGTGACGCTCGCCGTGATGCAGAGGGCGAGGAGAAGGCCGTCGCGCAGGTGATGCAGGCCCGGGCTCAGCGGTTCGAGCCCTTGTTGTCCTCCGCGAAGTTCTTCAGCGTGCGGCTCTTGGTGTGGCTCGTGCGAGCCTTCTCGGAGTCGACCTTGACGGCCGTCTCACCGGACAGCGCATTGGTCGCCCCGGCGAACAGGTCGCGGATGTTGTCACCGAAGATGGTGACCACGCCGATGGCCGCGATCGCAATGAGCGCCACGATGATGATGTACTCGGTCATCCCCTGGCCGCGGCTGTCTCTCAGGAGCTTGCGAAGCCTTCGCGTCGTTCGCTTCATCGCTCGTTCCCCTCTGTCGTTCTGCCGTCTCCACTTCCACCTGGCCCGTCCAGGTGGGACGTGAGAATACCCCCGAAGCGTGACCCCGGTTCGCAGGCGCAACAATCCGTCGATCGACGGACCCCGGGGTAGTGGTCGGTCTTGGGGCTCCGGCCTCCGGGCTCCAGGCTACGGGTCGGAGAAGACACGCCTTCCCGGTCCGACCCGAAGACAGCAGTCCGTACCCCGAAGCCTCACCCGCGAAAACCGACCATGCCTATCCGGTTGCTTGCCAGACGCGGGCCCAACAGGCGACAGGCGACAGGCAACTGGCAACTGGCAGCCGCCGGACGCACGCGCTGCTCGTCCGGGTCCGGAATTGCCCGTCGCCGGCTGCCTGTCGCCTGTCGCCTGT